>JAHEMV010000112.1 GCA_024643455.1 Cytophagales bacterium | reverse complement strand
ATTTTTGAAATTGAATTTCTCCCGCATATCGATGCCATGTATAATTTTGCCTATCGTATTACCTACGATGAAGATATGGCAAAGGATTTGTTGCAGGATACGTTCTACAAGGCATTCCGTTTTTTAGAGTCTTTTCATGAGGGCACGAATGCCAAAGCCTGGCTTTTCAGAATACTGAAAAATAGTTTTATTAATGAATTTCGCAAAAAAAGTAAGGAGCCATCCATGGTCGATTATCAGGATGTGGAAACTTATTATAACTCAGATGATGTTAATGAAATAATAACAAGTGATTTAAGAGTTGAAGTACTTCAAGACATGATTGGAGATGAAGTTTCTAATGCCCTAAATGCTTTAGCAGTAGATTTTCGAATTGTGATTATTTTATGCGATCTTGAAGGTTTTACTTATGAAGAGATGTCAAAAATTCTTGATATTCCTATAGGTACCGTACGTTCTCGCCTGCATAGGGCAAGGAATTTATTAAGAGAAAAGTTAAGGACATACGCCAAATCAATGGGTTTTAAATAATTTATTATGGAAGACAAAGAAGAAAAGGATTTCTGGGAATGTTGTATCGTACATAATTGTGAAAAACCTGGTTGTGATAATTACCAAACCAGAAGGGACCTTATTCAAAAAATTATTGATGGTCAGGCAAATGAGCAGGAGCAAAAAATGTACAAAGAAGTAATTGAGCAATGCTTAAACTGTAAATGCAGGCAATACTGTGAACAAGAGTTAGCGATTAAAAATTTACTTCAAACCAAACTTGATCGAAAAAGAGTACCCTTAGATATTGTAGAAAAAATTAAAACAAAAATCAGCAAATCAATCTGATGTATGAACAATGGAAAAGCGATTATTTTTTCTGCACCTTCAGGATCTGGTAAAACAACCATTGTCCGGCATCTCCTTAAAACCTGTGATTATCTAGATTTTTCCATATCTGCAACAACAAGGCCCCGACGAGAGGCACGTGAGATAGATGGAAAAGACTATTATTTTCTTTCATCTGAAGTATTTAAACAAAAAATAGCAAGAAATGAATTTGTGGAATGGGAAGAAGTCTACGACGGAAATTATTATGGCACGCTGAGTTCTGAAGTTGATCGGCTTTGGGCTATGGGAAAGCATGTAGTCTTTGACGTCGATGTGAAAGGAGGCCTTAAACTCAAAGAACACTTTAAGGATCGTGCACTGGCAGTATTTGTTCGGGTTCAAGACCTGGCCATTCTCGAAAAACGATTGAGACATAGAAATACAGAATCTGAAGAAAGTATCAAGCGGCGACTGGCAAAGGCAACTTATGAAATGACATTTGAAAATGAATTTGATAAAATACTGATTTCCGATAAACTGGAGAAGACTTTAAAAACTGCTGAAGACCTCGTAACTTCATATCTCTTTCCAAAAAACAGTTGATATTCCATGAATGTAGGACTTTATTTTGGTTCATTTAATCCTATACATATCGGACACCTTATTATTGCTCAATCCGTATTGGAAGCATCGCAGCTTGATGAAATATGGTTTATCGTTTCTCCCCAAAATCCATTAAAACTCAATAAAACCTTGCTGCATGAATTTGATCGCTATGATATGGTTCGATTGGCTATCGAAGATAACGACAGATTTAAAGTAAGTGACATTGAGTTTAATATGCCCAAGCCAAGTTATACGATCGATACGCTAACCTACCTAAAGGAGCGCCACACGAAACATCAGTTCAAACTTATTATTGGAGGGGACAACCTATCCATTTTCCCTAAATGGAAAAATAGTCAAAAAATTATAGAAGAATTTGGATTGATCGTTTATCCAAGGCCTGGATCAGATACAAGTAAACTGGAAAGGCACCCTAATATACAATTTATCGATGCTCCACTGATGGATATTTCAGCTACCTTTATTCGTAAATGCATCAAGAGCAACTTGTCAATACGATACCTGGTTCCAGAGAAAGCTGCTGATTTTATCTATACTAGGAAATTGTATTCTTAACTGAGTACTTCATAAATCACCACTGGATTTTCCTTGTTTTTGAGGGTTACTTCCCCAACCTTTTGGCAGTGGAAGGATTCTTTTATTTTTTCGTAATTCGATTCAGCAATAAGGATTTGCCCTTCTTTTGCAACTCCCTGTAGCCTTTGGGCCATATTTACTTCATCGCCGATCACGGTATAATCCAACCGCCGTAATGCTGCTGAGCCCATGTTTCCAGAAATCATCTGCCCGCTATTTATACCAATAGTTACTTTTGGAGAAAAGGTAATATCATTATCCGTTTTTGGCATTTCATCAATTGCCTTTCTAGTAGCCAGGCATGCATCAATAGCACGGTCAAGATGAAATTCTCCACGAAAAACAGCCATAATAGCATCTCCAATAAATTTATCGACATAACCTTTTTGTGCAATGATTTCCTTTACCATCACATCAAAATAACTGTTGAGCAATTTTATAACGTTGTCAGGAGCTTCTTTTTCACTAATTGCACTGAAACTGCAAATATCTATAAAAACCACTGTGGCTTCCACGGTTTCATTTACCATGATCGATGATTCATACTCACGGCTACCCATGAATTTTAGCACCGTCTCATCGACATACATTTTAAGGATGTTATTTTCTTTAATAGCTCGGAGAGTTTCATGAATTTGATCGACATGTTTTATCGTTTTTTCCATAGTAAGCTCCAGGTCTTCAAAATTTACCGGTTTAGTGATAAAATCAAATGCACCTCGATTCATGGCCGTGCGAATATTTTCCATATCTCCATAAGCGGAAATGATGATCGATTTCAATAATGAATGCTTTTCACTTAACCTTGACAATAGGGTGAGCCCATCCATTTCTGGCATATTGATATCACTGAGCACAATATCCACATCACTATTTTCTGCCAATTGTTGAAGGGCATGATTGCCATTGATTGCAAATAAAAATTCATACTCCTGTTCTCTAATTTTTTTGCGAAACTTTTGCTTGATCAATACTTCAAGATCTGTTTCATCATCAACGACTAATATTTTTACCATTAGTGAATTGTTTTAATTTTTTCCTTTAAAGTAGAAAAGTCAACTGGTTTGGTAATAAAATCATCGGCACCAAGTTCCATGGCCCGAGTATAATTATCGGAATCACCGTATGCAGTGATCATCATGACAACCGGTGGCGGTTGATGGTGTTTTTGTTTTATATTTTTTAATAACTCCAGTCCACTCATTCCCGGCATATTTATGTCAGAAAGAATTAGCACTGCTTCATGCGTATAGTCTTTGAGACATTCAAGTGCCTGCTCACCTGAATAGGCGAATACAAATATAAACTCTCCGCTTCTTATTTCTTTTCTAAATCTTTGCTCAAAAAGAGGCTGAATATCATGTTCGTCATCAACAACTAGTATTTTCATGTGCATTTTTATTCTGGTAATAATATAATAAACTCTGTTCCATCACCAACTTTTGTATCTATTTTTAATTCTCCGGAATGTCCTTTTATTATGATGTCATAACTTAGGCTTAAGCCCAATCCGGTACCTTGTCCAGTTGGTTTTGTAGTAAAAAAAGGTTGAAATATTTTGTCTAATACATCCGGAGGGATACCGTTTCCATTATCTTTAATTCTTATTTCAACCTTATTTTTCAATTTTTTAGTACGTATCGATACACTAGGTAAATAGCCTTCAATACCTTCCTTTGCCTTTTTGGCAACCTCATAGAAGGCATTATTTATAATATTTAAAAACACGCGGCAAATATCCTGTGGGATTACATAAATTTTGGAAAGGTTTTGATCCAAATCCGAGCTAAAATCTGCGTTGAAAGATTTGTCTTTTGCTCTCAACCCATGGTAAGCAAGACGCAAATACTCATCTGCAATAGCATTGATATCTGTCAATACCTTATCTCTTTCACCCGAACGCGAATGTTCGAGCATTGCTTTTACTATGCTGCTTGCGCGCTTCCCATGATGATTTATCTTATCCATATTTTGAATTAAATCCAAAGAGATATCCTCAACTTCCTTCACATTTCCGTTTGTCAGTTCTTCCTTCATTTCCTTAATCAAGTCAATGCTTAATTCTGAAAAATTATTAACAAAATTTAATGGATTTTGAATTTCATGTGCAATTCCTGCTGTTAATTCTCCAAGGGATGCCATCTTTTCAGATTGGATTAGTTGCGATTGAGTTGATCTCAGTTCACTTAGTGTCTTCTCCATTTGATTTTTGGCATCTTCCAATTTTTTAAAATCTTCATAGCGGCTATAGGCAATAGAAAAAGCTTCAGCCAACGTTTTTACCAGGTGCAGCGCTTCCGAAGAAAGTGGATAAGTATTGCCAACATAGAGCATTCCTTGCTTAAAAGGCACAAAATGAAGATCGAGTGATTCAGGTGGTTTTGATGCGCCCTGATATATAGTAGCATCTTTAATATGGCCTTTTTTTGCCATACTATGCATCCAGGCCATAAATTTGTTTTTGTCCCAGTGTTCAGTATATATTGTTTCTTTTTGCCAGTTTGTTACCAAATGACCTGCTATTTCATCCTCTTTAAATTGCAGATTGAATACGCCCAGCGTCTGGCCATCCGGAGAGGAAAGATAGGATTGGATTATTTGCTCCGTTTCATCAATTATAAAAACGCCGCATCTGAAAAATGGTACAGCTAGTGTTTCCAGCTCTTTCCATATTAACGGAGTTATGCTCAGCAAATCATCTTTAGTACGCATGTTTGCAATTTCATGTCGCACGCGCTCCATTGCAGCTTCTATACTCAGATCACGTACCATCTTGTTAAAAGCAATCCCCAATTCTCCTATTTCGTCTCGTGATTGGTTTTTTACGGATTGCGTTAAATCTCCCTCACCCACTTTATTTGCTGCATCTCTTAAGGCCAATACAGGCCGGGAGATATTTCTGGCTAACAAATACCCAATCACCAGTCCAATTATAAAAACAATAAGACTGGCTAATATAGAGGTAAGCCTGATCTGTTTTTTGCTCTTAACAATATCTTTAGTGGAAAAACTAAGCATGATCATGCCGTTCATCATCGGAGAAGCAAATGACGCATGCTTAATGATAAATTGTTCATTAGAGACAGCTTCAGGATTTACTTCGATATTTTCAGGATAAGTTTTAAATACGGTCTTTTCAATTTTCGTTTCGACGCCGTCGGAATTTTTTATCGTATCGATTTGGATTAAACTCACAAATTCAAGTCGTTCATCATGCCTTACAAAATCGATTGCGGTCTCTACTCCTTCAAAATTTTGCTCAGTAAGGGCTATTTTTACGCCCAATGCAACTGTCTTTACAAAGTTTTCTACCTCATTATTATAATTTTCGAGTAAGTAACGTTCTTGTCGTTTTGGGAAATAAAATAAGATGAAAAGGGCAAACATCATCACTACGGTAAGCACCGTCATGAGTATTTTTCCTTTTACCGTAAACATTATTTTTACCATCAACCTTTGCTATTGAGAATAGATATTAGCTTTTGAACAATTATAATAAATGACTTATTAAAACTGATTTTTTCCATCTACCAGAACAATTTTTATTTCGCTGTTTGAGGAATTTTGAGATACGCCAATCGCACCGGGTGTTTGGGCAACATAACTTTCTAACTCACTTACAGTATTGAAAAAGGTAGGGGCTTTTACTTTGCCCTGAAATACAAGAGCTAAAAAATACTTATTCAATTCATTGCCTGTCATATTATATATTTTCTTGCAAGTATCAGTGCCAACGGCCGTATTTGTTTTCATAAGAGCAATCTTAATACTGGATCCATCATCCCATCGGAGCTTTTCTCCTCTTAAGACGGATCTTAGTTGATTCATATTCAATTCACCAGGCACTGATTGCGTGTTGCCAACTATGGTAAGTTGTGTTTCCTGAGCCATTCCGGGCTGCAATCCTATAATGGCAAGGGTAAAAAGAAATATGATTTTGTGTATCAATATTTTTAAATTTTTCATTTTAGAATCCAATAGCAATTTGAGTATTGAATATATCTCGGTTTCCAGCCGCATCTTTTTCTACATGCTGGTATTCCATTTTTACTACAATTAGAAAATTAATTTCATACCGTAACCCGGCAAGGAAGGAGAAGGTGTCCTCGTTGTCGAAATAAATTTCTTCATCCTGAAAATCCAGATAATCCAATCGGATATAGGGCACAAGCTTTTCATTTAGTCGAACACCTGAATAAAGATAGGATGAAAATGAATTAACCATTCCAGTGCTTTCTGCTCGGTTGGCTGCGAAAGTTCCCTCAGCTAAAAATTCAAATTTGCTACCAAAATGTGCTACAGTACCGGTGTATAGCTGCTGATTTATTTTTTCTGGAATGATTAGGCCATGTTCAACTGCTCCTTCTGAAATTACATCACTATAGAATGATAAGCCAACCTGCATTTTATCTTTGGGTTTGATATGCACTGCTGCGGTGATGGATTTGTATTTGTCATTGTCGGTGACATCCGATGAGCCTATACCGTTCCCAATTAAAAAGTTGTATCCAAATTTTAACTTACCAAGATTTAATCCCATAAATTCCAATCCTGTGGTATGAATGGGTATTATGTTGGCATCAAATAATAATGGCCTTCCAATCGTTGGGAAAAATACTCTTCCATGATGATAGGTATCGTTCCAATAGTTGATGGGAGTGTGATGTTTTCCAATCAAAACATTATGGTTTCCCAGATAATTATAATTAATAATTATCCTTTCCACACTTACGTTGAATTTGGTTGGCGAATTGGGAGAATATTTGAATACTGTTTCTCCAAGGAAGGAAAAGTTATCATTGAGCTCGGATGTGATGAACAAATCCTGTTCTCCTAATCCAAAACTAACTTTCCCATCTTCTAAATAAGTATCAACTGCCACAAATCCTTTGATCTGAGTTCGTTGTGCAATCAGTTGGAATGTAAATAAAAAACAAATTAGAAAGGAAACGAGATGTATTATTCTCTGTGTCAATCTAGTCATTGGTCATGATTGTGAAGTATGGTTAATGGCTCAATTTTTCAATATAGTTTAATAATTTGCTTTAAACAAATTTGCTTTCGATTTGATATATTATAATTGAAAATACCTTTTTCCTGCTAAATATTGATTGGTAGTTCTACGATAAATTTTGTTCTTACCATCGCTTTACTTTGCACGCTCAACTCTCCACCATGTGCTTTCACGATATCATAACTCAATGAGAGCCCAAGTCCAGTTCCTTGTCCGGTAGGTTTGGTGGTGAAGAATGGCTGGAATATTTTGTCCTTTATTTCTTCCGGGATTCCACCGGCGTTGTCTTCCACAGAAATTTCTATGGAATTTTGATGCTTTTTTGTGCTGACTACTACCTCAGGTTTATAGCCCTCAATTCCGGACTTTGCCTTTTTATCCACCGCATAGAATGCATTGTTGATCAGGTTCAGGAGCACCCTTCCTATGTCCTGCGGGATGACATTGATTTTTGGAAGCGCCGCATCAAATTCAGTTTTGAAGTCTGCATTGAAGCTTTTGTCTTTGGCTCTAAGGCCATGATAAGCCAGGCGCAAGTATTCATCGGCAAGGGTATTGAGGTCAGTTGGCTCTTTAACACCATTTCCGGATCTGGAGTGTTCCAGCATACCTTTTACGATGCCGCTTGCACGCTGGCCGTGATGTTTTATCTTCGTCTCATTCTCTTGAATATCTTTTAAAATATCTCCTTCGATTGCTTCATTTCTTTCACCTTTTAGCTTTGACCTTTCAGCTATCAACTCTTCAATTAGTTCCGTATTGACTTCAGAAAAATTATTCACAAAATTCAATGGATTCTGAATTTCATGCGCAATACCTGCTGTGAGCTCACCTAGAGACGCCATTTTTTCGGATTGGATCAGTTGAGATTGAGTAGATTCCAGCTTCTCGAGCGTACTTTCTATTTCTTCTTTTTGTTCTTTCAGGAGGGCATTGGCTTTTTGTTTCGTTTTATTGTTTCGGAGCAGAATAAGCGCAAGTATTATTGCTGAAAGTAAGGCTCCTGCTATACTAAAAATCCATAGACGCTGAATTCTATTTTTCTGTATAGTCTGTACCCGTTCTCTTTCCAATAAATCTATTTCCTGCTGACTTTTATCAATGATGGCACGGACCTCCCCGTCAGCAACCCGATTGGCTTCATCAAGCTTGTCGGATTCAGACCTGATTTTTTGGTGCATTTTAAGGTAATTATAAGCCATGGACTGATTACCCAGTTGTTCATAAATTTCAGAAAGAAGTAAACTCATTCTTTTTTTTATCAGTGTATTATCTGAATTAAGTGCCTTATCCAGTTCCAGGCATTGAAGTCCATATTGTAAGGCTTTCTCAGGGTCACCTGTTTTTAAGTAGCATTCAGAAAGATAAAGGGGCATATAGGGAGCAGCCCACCTGCTTCCGTCAGGTTGAATGAAACCTTCATAGGCTTTTTGAAAGTAAGGAATGGCCCCGGCAAAATCCCCCTGATCTCTGATTATTTGTCCCTGGGCATCATTATACCTTGCTAATATATACGTCCTGTTATCTGTAATCGTATCGTGAAGAGAAAGTGTCATGTATTTTTTAGCCTCTTCATATCTTCGTAAGGCTATAAGCGGAGAAACCATAAAGTTATAGGCAACATAAAGCCTACTGCTGTCATTGAGGTTCTGAATTTCTACCAAACATTTTGCATAACTGTCTACAGCCCGGCTGTTCATTTCCAAATTCTCATACGCAACACCCATATTATAATGGGTTCGAAACAACATTTCATGGTCACCATTACGCTCAAATACATCAATACTTTTCAAATAATATTCAATGGAAAGTGCATATCTTCCGCTATTTGCATACCCGCTGGCCATCGTGCTGGTAATGACTCCAATAGCATTTTCATTTGTATTTTGCGCGATTAATTCAATCAGCTCTAATTCAATTTCCCGTGCTTCATCTTCCCTTCCCAAGTCATTTAGAGTATTCATTTTACGGCTTTTATGTAGGTACAAAGGATATATTTGATCTAATTCAGTGTATATGTTTATGATTTTGTCAATAATTTTTAAAGTTTCTTCCCGGTTGCCTAAATTGAAATAACCCCAACCGATATCCTCTAAAATTGCCGCCTGTATTTCCTTGTCATCCAGATCTTCGAATTGTTTCAAAGTAGTGTAATGCTTATCTATCAGCACTTCCCAATCATTGACATTGTAACCCGGAATATTTAAATCGGTGAAATACGCACTCGATTGTTCGTTAACATTCTTTGACAACAATTGTGCTTGTCTTTGATAATAATCGTGCATTTCACCGTACCCAAAAAACACTGAAAGTGTCAGATAATACATGATTTTCCCTCCTTCAAAATTCAGGTTATCCGAAAGTATTCTGGCATTTCGAGTTGCCATCAACCCTTTCTGGAAATCCATGTTGTAGAAGCAAACCCGGGCATATTCGTTGAGGAGACGAACCAACTCTTCATCTTCATTTTGATGCGAATC
Source organism: Cytophagales bacterium (assembly GCA_024643455.1). Taxonomy (GTDB): domain Bacteria; phylum Bacteroidota; class Bacteroidia; order Cytophagales; family Cyclobacteriaceae; genus JAAUQL01. The sequence goes on along the minus strand of JAHEMV010000112.1, from coordinate 2,425 downwards.
AATGAGTTGATGAAGACTGTCGATTTTTATTGAATAAACCGATAATGAGTCCTGCGCAAAAGTGGTTCCAAAGCAGAAGAACAATAGAATCAGACTAATAGAAAGGTTTTTTAATCTCATAATTAAAAGGGTAATGTTAATATGAATTCTGTTCATGCATTTTCTGTCGAATTAATCTTCAATTTACCACCCCGCAGGATTTCGCTTCCCTATCATTTAGAGACTTCTGAGCACATTATGCGAAGCCTGTGAATGGGCTACCTGGGCTTGTAATTATCCGGTTATCGCAACCGGATAATTCAAGAACCTGATATTTATATACTGTTTCAGACCAATTTTGAATTGGGACTAACGACGTCAAGTTGGTCAAAACCACTTGATTGTTAGATCAATCAGCTTTTGTTTCGATGCCGTATACGGTGGAGTCATACCGTCCAGGCCATTGAATGGAGACCATTGTTTTAAGACGCCGCGTGGATTCGAAAAGGCTTCGAAGCCATAAAAGCCATTGCCCTTTCCGATACCACTGTTATTTGATCCGCCAAATGGGAGATTGTTATTGAAGAAATGAATCCCGTTTTGATTTACGCATGTACCACCGGCACGCGTGTTATTGATAATGCGATTAACGCTTTTTTTGTTAGTGCTATAAATATATAATGCCAGTGGCTTTTCTTTGGAATTGATTTTATCGATAGCCTCTTGCAAGTCGGAATAGGTAAAGAAAGGTAAGATGGGTCCGAATACTTCCTTTCCCCAAAGTGCTGCATTATCCGGAACATTCATCATAACAGTAGGTTCAATAAAATCCTGTGCTCCATCAGTTTTGCCTCCGTGAGCAATTGTAGCTCCTTTCTCAAGTGCATCCTGTAAATATCCTTCCACCCGTTGGTAATGCTTGTGGTTGACAATTCGATTGTATGAATCGGAAGTGGAAGGATCTTCGCCATAAAACGTTTTCAGCGTAGCTTTGATCAGTTCCATAAATTGTTTTGCGACAGATTCATGTACCAGTACATAATCGGGGGCAATGCAGACCTGTCCGTTGTTTAGCCATTTTCCAAAGGCGATGCGCTGGGCAGCTATTTTCAAGTTGGCAGTTTCATCAACAATTGTAGGAGATTTTCCGCCAAGCTCGAGTGTCACGGAGGCCAGGTTTTCTGCAGCTGCTTTCATGACTACTTTTCCAATCTCTGGGGCACCAGTAAAGAAAATATGATTGAAAGGAAGTTTTAATAATTCAGTGGATACCGTCACATCCCCTTCAATTAAGGCGATTTCGTTTTCATCAAATAATTCAGAAATCATTTTTTTCATTAATGCTGAAGCATTTGGCGTATGTTCCGAAGGTTTGATTATTATACAATTGCCTGCAGCAATAGCTGATATAACCGGACCAATCGTAAGGTTGAAAGGAAAATTCCATGGAGAGATAATCAGTACAACGCCTTTGGGCTCATAATGTATGTATGAACTCGTCCCCATTTGTGCCATTGGGGTCGCCACCTTTCGGGGACGCATCCATTTGGATAAATGCGACTTCGTATGTTTGATATCAGCGGTCATCGGGTAAATCTCTCCTATATCCACTTCACTGGGATGCTTTCTGAAATCTTTATAAAGTGACTCCTGGATTTCTTTTCGGTATTTTAATATGATCTTAAAGAGGCTGTCCAGTTTTTGTTTGCGCTCACGACAGGTGCTGTTAGCCACATTTTGTTGATTTGCTTTTTGCAGGTTGAAAATTCGTTCAATGTCTTTTCTTCCATCATTTTCGACATTTTGCTTTGCGGCGGATTGGGTGCTAACTGTGTTCATATTGGTTGAAGTTTTATTGTAAGTTACTTAGAATGTGTCAATGATAACGCTATTTCAATTATCCAACTTATCAAAACCTATGATTGTAACAAAATTCCAAAGAGAAAAATTAAGCCAAATGAAAGAATTAAATTTACTCAACTAATTTCTTTATCTATATAATCCATATTTCAGATAACAGGTAAAATAATATGAAACTCACTTCCTTTCCCAACGTTACTTTCCACCTTTAACTCCCCTCCGTGCGACTTCACAATATCATAACTCAATGAAAGACCAAGACCTGTTCCCTGACCGGTGGGTTTGGTGGTGAAGAAGGGCTGAAAGATTTTTTCTTTGATATTTTCGGGAATACCGGGGCCGTTATCCTTCACACATATTTCTATGGAATTTTGATGCTTTTTTGTACTGACTACTACTTCAGGTTTGTAGTTACTGCCCTCCGTCCCCGAAACTTTGGAGGACACTGCATAAAAAGCATTGTTGATCAGGTTCAGCAGCACCCTTCCTATGTCTTGTGGAATGACAAGGATTTTTGGCATATTTTCATCGAATTCTGTTTTAAAATCTGCGTTGAAGTTTTTGTCTTTGGCTCTCAATCCGTGAT
>JAHEMV010000583.1 GCA_024643455.1 Cytophagales bacterium | reverse complement strand
TGGGATGCGCTAATCCTACAAAATAATGCGGGAATAATTCATGATTTCCATTCTGCACCCGATTTACTAATCGAAAAATTGCAAAGAGGGTTTTATGGTAATAATCTTTCGTCGAACTACGTGTGGGGAAATTCCGAATCAATTCTTTTGTCTGTCGTCCAAGGGGTTATTTAATTATTTTAGTTTCAGCTAAATTATTTTTTAGCCAAAATAAACAAGGCTAAATTTCAATTCAATGAGACTTTTTGAGTTACCTTAGCCAGTGAATACAATTTTTAGATTAACCTAAACTTTATTACTTTTGTAAAAAATCTTATTTATGTATGAATTAAGCTTCGCAGAAGAAAACTATTTAAAAGCCATTTACCACCTTTCTGCAGATGGCCAAAAACAGGTTAATACCAATGCTATTGCCGATCGGCTTGAGACCCGTCCAGCTTCAGTAAGTGATATGATCCGTAAGCTTTCGGATAAAGGCGTTGTGACGTATGTAAAATACCAGGGAGTAAAAATTACCGATGATGGCAAGAAAAAAGCACTTTGGGTAATCCGAAAGCATCGCCTTTGGGAAGTGTTTCTGGTGAAAAAACTAAATTTTCATTGGGATGAAGTTCATGAAATCGCAGAACAATTGGAACATATCCGTTCCTCCCTCCTCATCTCCAGGTTAGATGAATTTTTAGAATTCCCAAAGTTTGATCCTCATGGAGACCCGATCCCAAACGCAGATGGAGTGATGTCTGCAAATCCCATGACACCCTTATCGGAGCTCAACGTAGGTTCTATTGCGCAATTGGTTTCCATGAAGGATACTGGTGTAATTTTTCTTAACTACTTGGATCGTACCGGGCTGAATATTGGCACTAAAATTAAAGTTATCGATACGATGGAGTTTGATGGGTCTATGGAAATAGAGATAAATAATGACAAAAGAATGAGTGTCTCTAAACAGGTATCAGACAATCTTTTGGTAATTGTTGAATAGAAAAATTAAATAATTTCATGGATTTTGGATCTATTTTTGTCTTGGTGGCGCACATGAAAGGAATTCTATTTAATAAATAAAATCTTTAGCAATATTTTTGCGTTCTTTAAAAAATATTTGGAAAACAAACAATTCAAAAATAAGTTGAGTAGAAATGAGGAATTTAGATATGAATAATAAAAATAATTTTCGTTCGATTGGGATCATATTTTCGATTGTTTTTTTGCTAACTGCATTCACCAGCAATGTGTTTGCACAAGAAAAACCGCTTGTTAAGTGGTATACAATTGAAGAAGCTCAGGAGTTAGTAAAAACCCAACCACGGAAAATTTACATCGATATGTTTACGGATTGGTGTGGCTGGTGTAAAGTAATGGATCAAAAAACCTTTACAGATGAAAGTATAGCCAAGCAGTTAAACACTGATTATTATGCTGTAAAATTTGATGCTGAGGGTAAAGAAAATGTGAATTTCAGGAATCAAACCTTCAAGTTTGTAGCACAAGGATCAAGAGGGTATCATGAGCTTGCTGCGGCTTTGATGCAAGGCAAGATGAGTTATCCTACTTCGGTGTTTTTAGATGAAAATCTCAATGTAATTTCTCCGCTTCCAGGTTATTACCCTCCGGAAAAGCTCGATCCTATTCTGCAATTTATAGGCGGTGATTATTATAAAACCACCAATTACGAACAGTTTCTTGCCACAAAAGGCGGCGCCACTAATTGAGCACATCCTATCTAAAAGAATTTGAAGACACAATTGTAGCACTGGCCACCCCTTCGGGAATTGGTGCTATTGGTGTTATCCGACTTTCAGGAAGTTCAGCAATTGAAATTACAAATCTGGTTTTCAAAGGCAAAAACCTGAATGAACAAAAATCACACACCATTCACTTTGGCAAAATAGTAGATCAGGAAGTCGTAATTGATGAAGTTCTGGTTTCTGTTTTTATTGCTCCTAGCTCCTTTACTAAGGAAAATGTAATAGAAATCTCATCGCATGGTTCTCCGTATATTTTACAGAAGATCATCAAGCTTCTATTATCAAAAGGTGCCAGGCTTGCCAAAGCCGGGGAGTTTACGAAAAGAGCTTTTTTGAATGGTCAATTTGATCTCGCCCAGGCAGAGGCTGTGGCAGATCTTATCAATGCTGATACAGAGGCAACCCATATGGCAGCCATGAATCAGATGCGTGGAGGTTTTTCAAAAAAAATAAAATTGCTGCGCGAAGAGCTCATTCATTTTGCTTCAATGATCGAACTGGAATTGGATTTCGCTGAAGAAGATGTGGAATTTGCTGATCGCTCTCAATTAATCAACTTGATCATTACGTTACAACAGGAAATCAAAAAACTTATTGATAGTTTCAGTGTTGGAAATGTCATTAAAAATGGAGTTCCTACAGTAATTGCCGGCAAACCCAATGCAGGAAAATCAACTTTGCTCAACATCTTGCTCAATGAGGAAAAGGCAATTGTTTCTGATATTCCCGGCACCACAAGAGATTTTATAGAAGATGAAATTCATATCGAAGGAATCAGTTTCCGATTTATAGACACTGCAGGAATTCGAGAAGCGCGAGATAAAATAGAAGCCCTGGGAATAGAACGTACCAAAGCTAAAATGAAAGCGGCATCCGTGATCATTTATCTCGTAGATTTAGTGGAAGAGGATATTGAAGAGATTAAAGTTGAAGAAGAAAAATTAAAGGCCCTTGGAATTCCTTTTCTTTTCGTTGGAAATAAAACGGACAAAATCAGTGATAGCCGAATCAATAAATTAGGACAGCATTTTCCTGGAATGATTTTTATATCGGCATCAGGGGATAAAAATATTGATACCTTAAAAGATGCACTGATCCATTTGGTCAATCTGGATAAATTTAAAACCGGTGATACGATCGTCACCAATATCCGCCATATTGATAGTTTGACAAATACACAGACTGCGCTTGATGATGTTATGAAAGGCATTGATAATCATGTTACAGGCGACTTCCTGGCAATGGATATCAGGCAGGCATTACACTATCTAGGTGAAATAACTGGAGAAATTACCACCGACGATTTACTCGGTAATATATTTAGCAAGTTCTGTATCGGAAAGTAATCCCCCTGAACAAACCGATACCAAATACAATAAAAGTGCACTAAATACTCATAGAAGCGCTTTTTTATACTTTTCAATTTATCGATACTTCGTGATCTTATTGCTTTATTT
>JAHEMV010000111.1 GCA_024643455.1 Cytophagales bacterium | reverse complement strand
GAACCATTAATTATTCACCTGGCCGATTGGGGGAATTTGATGCCAATCCGCTTGAATGCCGGAAATATTCAGGATAAAATAAAAGATATCGAAGCAGCCTGGAACAAGGCGGTTCCGGGAGAACCTTTTGATTATACTTTTCTGGATGAGAATTTTAAAACCCAGTTTAGTACCGAGCAACGATTGGGTAAAATATTTATAATTTTCACTTCATTAACAATTTTTATTGCCTGCCTGGGCTTATTTGGCCTGGCGACATTCATTGCTGAACAACGCTCTAAAGAAATAGGAATAAGGAAAGCGATGGGAGCAAATGTGTCCGGTATAGTGATTTTACTTTCTAAGGAATTTACAAAGTTGGTTTTTATCGCTTTTATTCTTGCAGTTCCGGCAGTCTTATACTTGATGAATTGGTGGCTGGAAAGTTTCGCCTATAAAACAGATATTGGGATATTGAGTTTTGTGGCAGGAGGAGGAATCTCCCTGGCTATTTCCTGGCTTACAGTAAGTTATCAATCATTTAGAGCAGCTATTGCAAATCCTACTAAAGCATTACGATATGAATAGTGGTATTGATTTCAGGGAATTACAGACATCATAATCTGAGTGTGAATCTGAGGAGGTGCTGCAATAGCTGTGAAATTTTGCTCTGCAGCATTTTCATAAAGTCGAAAATCTATTGGTTTGCCAGCGATATCAGTGACTTTTGCCCCGGCTTCTTCAAGAATTAATGAAGTGGCAGCGATATCCCAAATTTTCATAGTTTGATTGATGGCTGCTCCAAATTTTCCTTCAGCAACATAACAAAAATCAACAAGGCTATTCGTTGACCTGAGGTTTCTGCAATGGCGAACCAAATTTTTCATGATATCAACTTCCCTTGCGGTTTTCTGCAAGTTTTCTGAAAAATCCAATGAATAGACACAAAGCAGATTTTTTAGATTTGATTCATTGTTTACATGAATTGCGACGTCATTCTTAAATGATCCCTTACCTTTTTCTGCTAAATACAATTCATCGCTCATCGGTAAATATGCACCTGCAAGAATCGGGGTATCATTTTTTAATAATGCAATGAGTACACCAAACCATGGAATTTGGGAAGCATAATTAGAAGTGCCATCCAGGGGGTCTATAATCCACGTGTATTCACTTTGGTGATCGACAAATCCATTTTCTTCTCCAAGTATATTATGCTGAGGGTATTGCTTTAAAATAAGCTCAGTAATGTTGCGTTCCGACTTGAAGTCGAATTCGGTAACGACGTTACTTTGATCCTGTTTGATTTTAATTGTAGATATCGAACCAAAGCCTTTCTTTAAAATTTCTCCTGAAGAAAGAAGAAGGCTTTTTATAAATTCCTGTGTCATGATAAAACGAGCAAATGATGAATATTTCAAAAAAAACATTTGAAAATAAAAATGCCTCATGAAACCATAAGGCAATGTTTTAAAACTATTTACAAACAAGAATTGATTAAATAGCTAGCTATGAAATATCTAGATGATCTCGAAGTCAAATTATGAATTGACTATCTTTCCGTTTTTTACTTCACCAACATAATGCACGTCGTACATATTTTCATACCGCTTAATAGCCATTTTAATTTGATCTTGTGATTCTCTCCAAATCTTAATGCCTCTGTTTTCGCCTCGGCGACGTAATTCTATATAAAAACCGTTTTTTAGTTTTACTTCTCTGGTTACAGGCCTTGCCATATCTTGAATATTTTTAATTTAAAATGCAGGTTCTGAACCTTGCATTAATTTGTAAAAAAGAGAATTAAATAAATCTCTATATTAAGAACACACTTTAAACGAATAAGTTTAAAATCTGCTCGTTTTACGATCGCAAGTATAACGATTTTTTCTCCGAAAATTGCCCTTTATGCTAATTATTTAAATAGGAATTGTACAATTAAAACCTAGTTTCTATTGTGAATTTATTAAACGAACTTGCTTTAAACTTCGAAAATGAGTCATATAATCCAATATTCTTCTTTATTTCATAATTCAAAATGATGAAAGACACCATAATGGGCAACAAAATTTTAACATTTTTTAACATTTCAACCTATGGATTTGAGGTAATTAAACGGTTGAATTCATGATCCTAAAGAAATGATTCTGATATTTCCAATTCACGAATAAAGAAAAAAACAAATCCATTATTTTTAAGCGATTGGGATTGTGTAACTTAGTTATTCGATTTTTATCCATGTCATTTTCCCTTTTAAAACTTTTAAATCAAATGAAAAGAGCAGCAGTATTAATATTGGTTTTATCCGTGATCGTGTCTTGCACTGGAAAAAAAGATACAAAAACCATTGAATATCCTATTGATGGTCCGATACAATTGCATCCAGCGAACCAGCATTATTTCCTATACAAAGGCAAGCCGATGGCACTTATCACATCAGCAGAACATTATGGTGCGGTACTCAATCTCGACTTTGATTACAAAACCTATTTAAAAACACTAGCCGAAGATGGTATGAATTATACCAGGATATTCACTGGGATATATTTTGAAAATGAAGGTGATTTTGGCATTCAAAACAATACACTAGCACCAAAGAAAACGAGTGTTTGTACGCCTTGGGCTATTGTAATTTCTGATCTGTCTGGTTCTATAAAATATGATTTGAATTCATGGAATGAAGCCTATTTTCAACGCTTAAATGATTTCATGGTCACTGCTGCTTCCTATAATATTATAGTAGAAGTGACCTTGTTTTCATCGATTTATCAGGATCGAACTTGGGATATCGTCCCTCAAAATCCGGCAAATAATATCAATATTTCTCATGAAATAAATCGGCAAGATGCACAGACTTTGAATAATGGAACATTGTGGGAGTTTCAGGAAAAATTTGTGAGAAAGATGGTAAAGGAGTTAAATGGATTCGATAATTTTTTCTTTGAAATTCAAAATGAGCCCTGGTCAGATCATACATGGTCTGTGTATAATATTGTAAATAAGGAAGAACTGGTGGCTAATGACTGGACCAATAAGGCTGATTTTGGGACTGAAGAATCCATGGCCTGGCAACAAAAAATAGCTTCTATCATATCCGGTGAAGAGGCTACATTAAGCAAAAGGCACCTTATTGCTCAGAACTTCACCAATTACAAAGCCCCAATCCCAGTAGTAAATGACAATATTTCCATTATTAATTTTCACTATGCATGGCCGGAGGCTGCAGAATGGAATTATCATTATGACAGGGTACTCGGATTTGATGAGTCCGGATTTGCAGGTTCAGAAGATCAGGTATATCGAAGACAAGCCTGGCAATTTATGTTGAGTGGCGGCGGATTGTTTAATAATCTGGATTATTCATTTTATGTCGGGCAGGAAAATGGCCTTGGAGAAAATAAGGCTCCGGGTGGAGGGAGTAAGGCTTTACGAAATCAACTCAAAGTACTAAGCCAATTCCTTCATGGATTTGAACTTGTAAAAATGCATCCAGCTAATGAACTGGTTATGCGCTCGCCAGGATTAATACCCTTTGTTATGGCGTCAGGTAATGAAACATATGCCATATTCCTGCATTCAGTTGGTACAAAAAATACAATTCTTGAAATGAATACTGGCGATGGAAATTATCGAATTCAATTTTTAAATACCTTGACTGGAACATATTCCGAAACGACGACGTTGCATGCATCCGAAGGCCGTTTACTAATTGAAATTGCTATTCCAGATGGAGAATTGGCGTTGAAAATATCCAAGGAATAGCTCGATTTTTGCTTAAGAACGATACATCTTTTTCATCGTAGCATTGTGGATTCCACTGGCTATACTCCGTGGCAAAATACGGTTGAGTATGAAATGGGCAAACCTTGTAGCTACTCCGGGAAAGATAAACAACTGTTTTCCAAACCGATCTAGTGTTTCTTCTGCCACCAGTTTTGGATCCATGGATTTTGGAGATATAAATGATTTTTTTGGTCCGGTTGATCTATAGTTTGGAGTATCCACTGGACCCAGGCAGGAAACTGAAATATCAAGTCCTGTTCCTTTAAATTCATAATAAAGACCTTCAGCCAGGTTCCATGTGAAGGCTTTGGTGGCAGCATATGGAACGACATATTGCGTACCTCTGAATCCAGCCAGGCTTGATACCAGTAGTAAACCAGCTTGCTGCTCTTTATAATATTTTGCAAACTCATACGTCAAATGCAATGGCGTTTCCATATTTACTTTTGTGTATAAGTCAAGCTCTTCCCTGGTATTGGATAAGAATGGCTTTACTGGCCCATAGGCAGCATTATAAACTAAAAAACGACATTGATTATCCTTGATTAGTTCAAATATAAATCCAACACAATCTATCTTTCCCAGATCAGTGAATAAGGATTTTACCTCAATTTTATGGGTTTCGATCAATTTCTGCCGCAATTGATTTAGTTTATCCTCTTCTTTATCAATTAAAATTAAATTAAAACCACGCTTTGCAAGGCTGCTGGAAAAAGCAGCACCAAGTCCTTCTGCTGCTCCTGCAACACAAGCCCAGGAGCCGTATTTTTCAATTAATTTCATAAATCTTCTGTATATTTTTTTAGTGCTTTTGCCAGGCTCATAAAGCCTTCTGAAATGGATTTTCCATAAAGAAAATGAACGACCGGGCACAAAAGACCATGGATCTTGTCTTCCGTAAAATAGGTTGCATTTCCATTTGGTAAGTCCGTTAAGCGCTGTATTCGTTCTGCTTTCAGAAAGATCCCCCAATTCATTCCCCATGAAAATTCAAATGGAGGATTGAGTTTTAATAAATACTCTGTTTGACGTATGGGCTTTTTGCCCTTTTTCATATTGACGGTCATCACCACTTTACTTCCAATCTTCCATTCCAGTTCAATTTTTGGTGTAAAGGAGTTCCACAAGTGGTAGTTAGGTGTATCCATGAGGACTTTCCAGATAATATGGTTAGTTGCGTTGATTTCTATTTCAGCAGTATAGTTCTTTTTAAATGGATTTCCCATTGATGGATAAGGTGAATTTTGACGCTTTAAAATCGTATTTATAAATTCAATATTGCAAAATAGATTTATATTTTTAGCCTTATTTTGAATATGAAAAAAATACTCGTCACTTTTTTAGTGGTTTTTCAATCAATTCGTCGTGGATGGCTTTCGCTACGTGGTATCAAAGAAGAAGATGTACACAATCAACGTATTGTTTCAGGTAAGGCCTGGGAAGAATTTTGTGATAACCTAAAAGCAGCCGGAGCAGCTTTGGTTTTCCCCGGAGCTCCTCAGGATCCGATTCAACAAGCTGAAGGTGTTCGATACCTTAGCCGCCTGACCAGGGCAGGTCTGGAAGCTTTTGTAGAATACAGTGATCCTAAATATCCGATTTTAAGGCGAATGGTGCATGAAACCATAAAAATGGGAGCAGATAATCCTGATAACCATTATTTGAACGCACAGATAAGTGGTGAATTTGACTACGTTATTACCGGAAAGCGCAATAGCATTCACTACCTTGGGCTGTTTACCCAAAATGGAAATTATGGAACCACGGGTGGGTTGTCCCCTTGCGGTGTGCTGGAAGATGGCGAATTGAAAGTTCGGGAAGATGGAACTTTTGAGGTTGTACTGAGTAAAAAAAAGACGGGAGAAAATTGGTTGCAAATAGAAGAGACTACCTCTTTATTGATGGTACGGCAAACCTACCTGGATCGTGAGAATGAAATGCCGGCAGAATTGAGCATAAAAGCCATAGGTGCAGATGGATATCCTGGCACCATCACACCAAAACAGGTTGATGAAGGATTAAATACGGCAAGTATGTTTATTGCGGGTGCTCCAATACTATTTTCAAAATGGGCGAACGGTTTTCAGAAACATACCAATAAGCTCCCAATGTTCGATCCTAAGGTATCCAATGATGCCGGCGGCGATGCCAATATTATTTACTATCACAGCCATTGGAAATTGTCTAAAGATCAGGCACTGGTCATTGAAGTGATGCCTCCGGAATGCGATACATGGAATTTCCAATTGAACAATTACTGGATGGAATCGCTGGACTATCGTTTTTTTACCATTTGCATTAACAGTCATTCGGCTCATTACAATGATGATGGTAGCATTACTGTAGTGGTTGCTCATCAGAATCCAGGTGTATCCAATTGGATTGAGACTGCTGGGCATTTTGAAGGGACAATGTGCTGGAGATGGTATCGCCCAAAAACAACTGTACCTCAGGAGTTGAGTACTAAAGTAGTTTCTTTTTATGAATTGAAGAAGAAATGGCATGCTTAGACCTGAAAGGAAACCTGTTCCAATTAAGTTATTTAACCTGTTTTCCAAATCTTTTTATCTGAATAGCCAGTTAAGTTTTGATCAATTGATCAATAAAGCCAGAAAGCATACTGGTCTTTTCGAACTCGGACATGATTTTAATTCAGAGGCGTTGGAAGTTCTTGTAAAATCCATCAACCAGGAGGCAGAACTAACTCCATTTGGCAAATTGATGATTCGGGAAAAATTGATTGGACAACTCGAAAACAGGCTTTGGGCGACACACTGGTTTTCCAAATTCCCTGAAATTTTGGGTCAGGAATTGTTGCCGGTAGTTATGATAACAGGTTTGCAGCGAACGGGCACAACCAAGATGCAGCGCTTACTCTCCAGTCTTCCTGATGCCAGAGGACTATTTAGTTGGGAAGCACTTTATCCTGCACCCATTGGATTGCAAAATGAAACTGAAAAACGAATTGCACGAACGAGACGAAATGAACAGGCAGTAAAATGGATTTCCCCGGCATTTCATGCCATTCATCCAATTCACACCAACCAGCCAGAGGAAGATGTATTGCTACTCGATGTTCATTTTATGAGTACATCTTCTGAAGCCATTATGCATGTGCCGAGCTATGCAGATTGGTTAGGCGAACAAGATCAAACGTTGGCTTATGCTTATGAAAAGAATCTACTAAAACTTTTGCAATGGCAACGAAGTGGAAAATTCTGGGTTATTAAGTCTCCGCACCATCTTGAATATCTGGATTCTTTTACCACTGTATTTCCAAATTCAACGATCCTGTGGATGCATCGGTCAATTTTATCCTGTATTCCTTCTTTTTTAAATATGTTGTACATCAGCAGGGGTATGTTTTCGAATCATGTGGATGAAAATGCATTGAAAGTCCATTGGACAGCTAAACTGGTCAAAATGGTCCAAAATGGGATCGCGTTTAGAAGCAGAAATTTGGAAAAAATTATTGATGTATCGTTTGAACATTTTATGAATTCGGAAGATGAGATTGTAAACAAAATATGTGAACACATGCAGATTGATTTTCACCAGGATCACATTGCACCAGTCGTAAATGAAAAATATATAAGTAAGCACCAGTATCAATTAAGTGACTGGAATTTGAAAAAAGAGGATCTTGAGCAACAGTTCGCATCGTATGAAACACTAGTGAACACTCTGAAAAGCACAAAAAATCCATGAACACAAAAGGGAATTATGATAGTCCGTTGAAGGCCACGCTGAAAGGAATAACGGATCTGTATCGAAAAAAATCCAATAGTCTTGATCTTCCCAAAGATATCGACTTGAAAGCAAAAACAGTGCTCATCACAGGTTCCAGTGCGGGGTTAGGTTTTGCTGCCGCCCTGCGCATTGCAAAGGCAGGAGCAAAGCTCATCATGGCTGTACGCAGCGGTATCCCTGAAAAAGGAGAAGAGATAAAAAAAATTACTGGGAACGCTAATGTGTCTATGTATCCTGTCGACCTGTTGGATTTTGAAAGCATAAAAGGTTTAGTGAAGAAACTCAAAGAAGATGAGATTGTTGTAGACATCCTGATTTCAAATGCGGCAATGGTTCCTTTAAAAAGTCGAAAGACACCACAAGGACTGGAAGAGATGTTTATGGTCAATTACCTTGCCCCGTTTTACCTGATCAATCAATTGATTGAACATCAAATAGTCAAACAGGAACATTCAAAAATCGTTATTGTCTCATCAGAAAGTCATCGAAATCCCAAAGAATTTGATTGGGAGAATTTTGGCAGGTATCACGATTATGGAATTGGTGAAACGGTTGCCCGGTATGGATATTTTAAGCTTTTACTGACCACGTTTGCCAATGAGCTGAGCAGGAGATTGGCTAGTCAAAAGCGCCAAATTCCCATTCGGGTCTTATGCCCTGGCCCGGTCAATTCCAACATTGCCCGTGAAGCCCCAGGCTGGATGCAGCCATTGCTTAAAGGAGTTTTTTCTTTATTTTTCAGATCGCCTGAAAAAGCCAGTGATCCCATTCTCTATTTTGTTTCGGAATCAGATCACGAAAATACGCCCATTGATTATTTATTTTTAATGCAAAAAAAGCCAATGGACGATAAGGCAACTGATGAAACAAATGGCAAAAAGCTTTGGGAGTTCAGTGAAAAATTAATCCAAAGTCTGGATTATAGTTAAACCAATTAATTATTGTGATATGTTTATTTCATGGTTAGAATTTGATTTATACCTAATTTTATAAAGGATATTGCAAATAATATTGATTGTAATGTTTTTTATAAATTGATCAAAATCAGTCATAATTTTACCTTTTTAGATGGAGTTTTAATCAGTTTATATAAGAATTGGTTCTTTAAACAATCACTTTTATTGTTAAATAAGATAATTATATTTTTTTTGATTAATTCGGGATGAGGTACGAGGCATATTTAAGAAATCCTTTATCAATTTTATAACAATACGCATAGTTATTTTAATAAATAGCGCAATATAGTATGTAAAATATTTCGTCTTATTAAATAATTTGTTTGTAAATAAAATTTGTAGAGATGAAAAAGTTTGGATTAATTTTAGGAATGCTGATAATCCTAGTCGGGGCAACTTCAGCACAATCTAGTGGGGATTATAAATCCAGAAATCGCAAAATGCATAAAGGTTATAAACTTAAAAGTGAAGCGGTAAAGCCAATTGCTGTTCCAAATGGAGAAATTGAGGATAATTTTTATAATTATAAAAAGAGAAATACAAAGTTTCATAAGATTAAAAGAGATTATAGTCTGCTCATCAAAAAGGATAAGATCGTTTATGATTATAAAGTTTTTAATCGTAAGTTAAACAAAGGTCAGCTTAGCAAATTTGTCAAGCTATCGGACAAAAATGAATAGCTAATGGAGTGTTAGCCTGGATAAAACAATGAAATTAAAACTGCGTGTATGGCAGTTTTTTTACTTTTCAAAATTAATTTGGAACAGCTTTTCAAATTTGTATATAAAAATGAGTCGGCCTGGCTTAATAAGATGGCCGAGCAAATGGATTTGAAATTATCTGGCAATCTATTAGAATTGCCTTCGGAATTGGGCGAGGGATCAATCAGTGAATTTGAAGTTGAGGATGGTTTTTATGTTGCTTTTGGTGAGTTTAATCTTGTCGAGAAGCTTGAATATGTCATGAAACCTGATCGGGTAAAAAAAGGGGTTACCATTTTTTTTAAATACATTGAAAGAGGTAGTTCCATTTTCACACCTACGGAAGGAGAATATAAAGAAATAAATTTTGGAGGCGTTCAGTTTTTTTCCTCTGACGTTTATAACAATCTAATTTTTCCTAAAAATACCCATGGTTTCATTTTTCGAGTGTATGTCACAATAGCCTGGCTTAAAAGCAATTTACTTGAATTTATTCAGCAAAGTGATTCGTTTTATGAAATGATATTTGGCAATGAAAAAATAATGCATTTTGAACCGCTAACTAATCGATTTCTCAGGCTGTTCAGTGATGTATTTAAATCTGAATTTGATCAAAAACTCAATCAACTGATAGTTAAGGATAAGGGCTATGAAGCTGTAGTTTTGTTTTTTGACCATTTTTATAAAAAGTTTTTCAAGGGGAATATCAATTTGTCCAAATATTCGATTGACGATCAAAAAAGGTTATACGGTCTTATTGATTTTATCAAGACAAATTTGGACAAGGAACTAACCCATGATCAGTTAATACGGTTAGTGGGATTTAGCAAAAGTAAATTACAGGCGATGTTTCACCATTTTTTTCATCAGAGTATTTACGCTTATATAAAAAATCTTCGTCTGGAAATTGCTGTTGAAATGTTGAAAGGAACACCTATGGATATCAGGCAAATTGCGCGTCACTTAGGGTACCATTCCAGCACCCATTTTATTAATATCTTTAAGAAGCATTACGGTATGGCACCAAAAAAATTCAGAACCGAAAAGCTTTCTTTCAAAATAAAGTAAGTTTCATAATTTTCCATTAAATGCTTTACCCAATTTATTTGAGCTTTTTTACACCTTTTATCGCCGCTGCTTTCCAAGGATCATCCGGCCATTTGTGTTTGGGATATCTCCGTTTTAATTCTTTTTTTACTTCAAAATACGCATTATTCCAAAAGCTTTTAAGGTTAGATGTCACTTGTACCGGTTTGTATCCGGGTGAAAGCAAGTGCATTAAAACCTTCGTTTTTCCATCATTGATGGTGGGCGTTTCTGCAAGACCAAATACTTCCTGCAATCGGACCGCTAAGACAGGAGGCTCGCCGTTTCGCTGATATCTTAATTTAATACTTGATCCACTTGGGACTGCTAATTTAAGAGGGGCCAATTGATTTAAGGTTTGTTGTTTTTCCCAATCCAAATGGTGATGCAAAACCATCAATAGGTTAATTTTTTTTAGCTCATCCGGCTTTTTTATATTTTCTAAATAGTTTGAAAGCCATGTTTTATTCGTCATAAGTAAGGTATGAGTGTTGACATCAGGCCAGGCATCCTGAGGCCGCCATTTTCGCAAACTCAAAACCCGGTTTTGCCATTGAATAACATCATCATCAAAATTGAGCAGTTGTTCTCCTTCCTTTTTTAATACTTCAGATATAGCGTTTAACAATTGCGATTCATCAGGTGCAGGCAGTGGCGTGGATCGCAAAACAATACTACCAATTCGTAGATCTCTGGAGGCGATTAAGCCACCCTTACCTGTGTCCCAGGTTATAGTTTCCTGTTCTTTTACAAGAGGAGCCTGATCTTTTGGATTAAGAGGTGATGCGAGAAAAATTTTACCCATTCCATCTCTGGCATCCATATTGGCAATGGCAAGCCAGGGTTCATGTGCAAGATCATCCCGATGGCCTGCCACGGCATATCGGCCATTGGAAAGTTGGGATTGTTCGTTATTGCCTGGGCGCGCAAAGGCTATACGTTCGGCAATGGTGCGTGCAGCAAGTCTCCGGGGCTCGAGCATCAATATTTTCTTTCCTTCGAATATGGATTCCTCCAATACGGCCAGTGGTAATATAGTCGATTTTCCTGCTCCAGCCGGAGCATGAACGATTAGCGTATTTTCTTTTTTCAATTGCAGCCTTACCCTGTGACGATCTCCGTAATGGGTAAGTCAATGTCAAATGGATTGAAATTCAATGAGTTTTTATTAGTAATTTTTACCTGCAAAGTTATTAAAATATGGTAGGATACATTTCATAGCATTGAAAAAATAGGCAGCTTTTAAATGTTCTTCATCAAAGAAATGCATTTGATAAAATTGCAGGGGAACTGAATTACTTTTCTTTTTTAGATTTCAAAATTTTCTTCTTCTTTCTCTTTTTGTATCGATTGACAATTTCCTTTTTACGGATATCACCTAGTTTTTCTTCCACGTCATGTACATAATCAAAGAGCTTGGGAATCCCCACCTTTTGCGAACTGTAAATACCAGAATGTCCACTAAAATAATAAGCCACAAAACATGCGACTGCATAATACAGGATATTATCCGAGCCGAATAATTCAATTCCCATGATGGTACATGCCAAAGGCGTATTGGTTGCTGCGGCAAAAACGGCAATAAATCCCAACCCGGCAAACAGGTCAATAGGGGCATTCATCAATTCTCCCATGGCATTTCCCAATGTAGAGCCAACAAAGAATAGGGGTGTTACTTCACCTCCTTTAAATCCGGTACCCAGCGTAATTGCTGTCAACCCTAACTTTTGTAACCAACTGAAAGCATTGG
>JAHEMV010000110.1 GCA_024643455.1 Cytophagales bacterium | reverse complement strand
ATCTTGATGTAGATGTGCAGGAACTGGATTGTGATTTTTATGCATTTTCTGCTCATAAACTATTTGGCCCGACTGGTGTCGGCGTTCTTTATGGAAAAAGAAAGCTTTTAGAATCCATGAGCCCCTATCAAGGCGGTGGGGAAATGATAAAAGAAGTGACTTTTGAAAAAACAACCTATAACGATATCCCTTATAAATTTGAAGCTGGAACACCCAATATTGCCGATGTGATTGCTTTTAACTCCGCAATCAAATTTGTGCAAAATCTTGGCGAGAAAAAGGAAATTTTAAAATACGAACACTTTCTTTTGGAAGTAGCTACCAGGGGGTTGAAGGAAATTCCAGGATTAAAAATAATTGGCGATGCCAATCAAAAAATAGGTGTAATCTCATTTGTAATTGATGGAATGCATCATTTTGATATTGGGATGATGCTTGATGCCAAAGGCATAGCAGTACGAACTGGTCATCATTGTACTCAACCCCTTATGGCCAAATATGGAATAGAAGGAACGGTGAGAGCATCATTTTCAATATACAATACCTTGGAAGAGGTGGCAATTTTTGTAAGTAGTCTAAAACAAATAGTTGAAAAATGGAGATAAGAGAAAATACTCAGGCATCCATTTCCGATATTCAAAATGAAATTATTGAAGAGTTTTCTTTTTTAATTGATGATCGCGAAAGCACCATATTTTACATCATGGAGTTGGGACAAAAATTACCGGCGCTTGAGGAAAAATATAAGATCGATGAAAACATTATAAAAGGTTGCCAATCAAAAGTCTGGTTAACAGCGAATCTGGAGGGTGACCGTATTATCTTCACAGCTGATAGTAATACTGAAATAACAAAAGGACTCATTAGTTTGTTAATACGGGTGTTATCTGGTCAATCCGTGGACACCATTTTAAATGCGGAATTATATTTTATAGAAAAAATTGGGATGGGACAGATTATTGGTTCTCAGCGATCAAATGGTCTGCTGTCCATGATAAAGCAGATGAAGTTATATGCTTTGGCTTATAAGAGTAAATTGAGTTAGCATGATGGAAACAAAGCAAGTGGAAGAAACATTAAGGGATAGGGTTATGGACGCCATAAAAACGGTTTATGATCCGGAAATTCCTGTTGATATATATGAGTTAGGACTTATCTATGAAGTTTCGATCTTTCCGATCAATAATGTTTTTATAAAGATGACACTGACTTCACCGGCATGCCCCGCAGCGGAAACAATTCCGAGTGAGGTAGAAACAAAAATAAGGCAGCTAAAAGATGTCAATGATGTTCAGGTTGAGATCACCTTTGATCCTCCCTACAGTCCGGACATGATGTCAGAAGCTGCAAAGCTTGAATTAGGATTTATATAGTTTAAAATAATAATTGTTGTATCGTTATGTATCCAGAAGAATTAGTACGCCCGATGCGGGCAGAATTAACCACGATTGGTTTTGATGAATTGAAAAGTGCCGTTGAAGTAGAAAACCATTTAAAAGAAAAAAGTGGCACTACATTGCTCGTAATCAATTCTGTATGTGGATGTGCTGCAGGAACTGCACGACCAGGTGTTGCGATGGCATTAAAAAATGCTTCAAAAAAGCCAAACAACCTGGCCACAGTATTCGCAGGAGTAGATCAGGAAGCAACCGCGAAAGCCAGAGAATATACCTTGCCTTTTCCTCCTTCTTCCCCGTCGATTGCGCTTTTTAAAGATGGAGAATTAGTACATTTTGTAGAGCGTCATCACATTGAAGGCAGACCGGCAGAAATAATTGGAGACCACCTTTCTGGTGTTTTTGAAGAGTTCTGTTAGATAAGAAAAAGTCAGAGATAGCTTTAGGCCTGCGATTCATACGAATTTCAGGCCTTTTTATTATGCCTATAACTGTCCATTTTAGACCATTAATGTATCAAAACGGACACCCAAAATATACATATGAGATTATATGTGTCTGATATTTAATAACTTACATGTTGGCATTAGGATTGTGCGAATTTTAAAAACAGCAAAACTAAAAGGATATGCATACAGTAGATACTACATTTCGAATAACCTTCTCTGAAGAACAGTATAACCAATCCAAAAAGTATGTTGAGGATATGAAAAAGCATAGGGATCGAGTTTACTGGATTGGGAAAGAGAATAAGTCTGATGATGAATTAATCCTTTCACACATTGCTCACAGAATTCTTTCGGGATTTTACAACGCTTACGAAGGGTGGTATGGTTCAAGTATCATACTTGATATGATAAACAAACAAACAAATGGCGACTCAAAAATTAACTAGAGTCCAGTTAAAACTGAAGTGAGCTTAATACTCCAGACAATTTTTTAAAAAAAAGAATTTTAAGAGATCGAGTTGCTGTATTCTTTTATTCGTATCTCAAGGCATCTATAGGATCGAGCTTTGAAGCCTTGTATGCTGGATAATATCCAGAAATAAGACCAACAACCAGACAGACTGCAAAACCCATAAATACCCATTGCCAGGGAGCTACAAAATTCCCAGCCTCTATAAGATTGGCAACTATATTTCCAATCCCCAGTCCAATAATTACACCACCAATACCTCCCATGATGCAGATTAAAATTGCCTCAATAAGAAACTGTAGCCTGATTTTTATTGGAGTAGCACCAATGGCTTTTCGTACGCCAATTTCCCTTGTCCGTTCTGTAACGGAAACCAACATGATATTCATCAAACCTATGGATGCGCCAATAAGGGTTATAAATCCTATAGAAAATCCTCCGATTCTCAAATAAGAAGTCAACTCATTCAGTTCCTCTTCTATTGTTTTATTTGCACTTATTTCAAAGGATTCCTCGTCTCCAATACGATCCCTTCGAATGGTTCGCATTAAGCTTGTTGCTTCACCAATGGTGTGTTCCATCTTGGTAGGATCACTAACGTTTATTGTAAGTACATAATCCAGATAACCTCTTTGAGAAACACGAATGGCATTTTTTAATGGAATAAATACCGTTCGATCAGCATTGTTGGTACCTCCAAATCCACCTTTTTTCTCCAATACTCCAATGACAATAAACTGATTTCCATAAAAGGAAATCTTCTTATTTATCGGGTCTTCATTTTTGAAAAGGTTCTCCACAACTTCATTGCCAATCAATACATAATTAGCACCATTTTGAATATCCAGTTGCGTGAAATTTCTACCATTTTCAATATTATAGTTTCTTGTCACCATGTAGTTTTCGTCTATCCCACGGATAGAGAAATTTGGGGTGGTTTTTTTAGATAGTCTTTTGATCTCAGCCGAACCGGAAACATAAAGATGTAAAGTGGTTATACCTGCATTAAAACGCTCCTTAAACTCGAAAACCTCATCTTTCTTTAACAAAGGATACTGTTTTTGTTCTTTCCCTTCCTGTACCGTTCGATCTGGCCGCTTTCGGCGTATATCGAATGAATTAGCTCCTAAACTTGAAAAACTGGTATCAATCGACGATCTGATGCCATCAATGGCCGTTAGTATCCCTACTAGAGACGTTATACCAATTGCAATTATTGATGCTGTCAGTATCGTTCTCAGCAAATTAGATTTAATCGATTTTACTCCTTCTCTGATATTTTCTTTTAAATTCATACTTTTGAATTTGTATAAAATTAGTGTAAGTATAACATTTCTCTTACTATTATTATTTCAATTTCGTTATACGTACATCATCGGTCGAAAAGGATTTTAAAATGCAATTCAAGATTTACATAATAAGTATCATTCTGATTATAAGTACGCGGATATCCATGGCCAACACCATCTTAATCGCGATGGATGAGACGCAATCCAATCACCTGAAAGCCTATGGCATCGCTTATTGGATTGTTGAACAGGGTGTTGAAGTAGATTGGCTACTCAATTACAAAGGCGGTAGCTTTATGATGGATTATTTTCAGAAAATAGAAAATGAATTAATTATACGAGGAGTAAGTTATACTATTATTTCAGAAGCAGAACACACCAGAATATTATCGGAAATCGCGGATCCTTCCTCCAACACTGATGTGATGCGTTTGGAAAAAGCACCAAAGATCGCAGTATATTCACCCAAAAGCGCCCTCCCCTGGGATGACGCAGTGACCCTGGTACTCACCTACGCCGAAATCCCGTATGACGTGATTTTCGATGATGAGGTGATGTACGATGAATTACCAAAATACGATTGGCTCCATCTTCACCACGAAGATTTCACTGGACAATTTGGGAAATTTGAACAGTCTTATGGCAACTTCCCATGGTACCGAAGACAAAAAATGGAGTTCATGGAATCAGCAACAAAACATGGATTTTCAAAGGTATCTGAATTAAAACTAACAGTAGCCACGAAAATAAGGACATTCGTTGCCGGCGGAGGTTTTCTGTTTGCCATGTGCTCAGCCACTGACACCTATGATATTGCTCTTGCTGCTGATGGTGTCGATATCGTGAGCAGTGTCTACGATGGAGATCCACCAGATCCCGATGCGCAGAAAAAGTTAAACTATAGCAATACATTTGCTTTCAAGGATTTTAAACTGCGTATGAATCCAATGGAATATGAATACTCTGATATTGACAATCAACCTGCTGAGCGTGGATTGGCTCAAAACAACGACTATTTTACATTATTCGAGTTTTCGGCCAAATGGGATCCTATACCTACGATGCTGACCCAAAATCATTCAAGAATCATAAAAGGATTTATGGGTCAAACAACTGGCTATAAAAAGAAATTGATCAAATCCGATGTGGTGGTTATGGGTGAAACCAACGGGTATGACGAGGTAAAATACCTCCATGGAATTTATGGTAAAGGCTTCTGGACTTTTTATGGCGGCCATGATCCGGAAGATTATCAACATCGTGTTGGAGAAGATCCTACAGATTTAAACCTTCATCCCAATTCGGCCGGATATCGATTGATTCTGAATAATATTCTATTCCCTGCAGCCAAGAAGAAAAAACAAAAAACCTAAAAACAGCTTTTTAGAAGGAAATGTCTAATTATAAAACAACCACCTAATTCCGATATCAAAAACTTTGGGTTGACCTACGTAATATGGATAAGTAAAATACCCGCTAAATTGGGTTTGGTTGATGTGTTCCATTTTTAGAAACGCTGAAAGTTGATCAATCTGAAATTCAACAAAAGCATCAACTTTTGTATAAGATGGGATCAGAAAATTATCCTGTAAATAAAACTGTTGCAATACTGGATTATAAGCCGGAGCATAATAATCGCTTTTATAGTTGGCATCTGCTCCTATCATTACATAAATTTTCTTATTAAACATATAGCCACCGTAGTACAATTTTGAATTTACAAACAACTCTGGTATCCTAAAGGAATTGACAGCTTCAGAATCACCGGTGATACTGGTATAAATTCCCTCATTCTCCCAGAAGATCCTTTTGAAAAAAATCAGGTTAAGATCGATACCAAAACTTAATAGCTGGGCCGAACCTTCGGCCTGTGAGGGTGTCTGATCATAGTCGTAATAAATGTGGTTTTTAACATTGGTCACTGATGCAAATGGTTCGATTCGCAAAAATTTATTTTTGTAAATCAGGCTTCCTTTGAGCAAATCTGAAGTAGGGGTAGCAAAGTTATTTTCCCAGAAAAAATGATTTCCAAAATAGCTGTTCTCAATAATACCAGGTCGCGATTGTGTCCGCCAATACTCCACAGTAAAAAATTTCATAAAATAGGCTCCGCCAAATCGATAATAACCTCCAAGAATATATTCTCCGCTTGCTTTTATATTTTGTAATGAATCAAAGTCGTACCGTAATTCGAACCCTCCGGAATTTTCAAAAAATAATTGGTCATCTGGTAAGTACCGTGTATAATATTTCACATTCCGAAATTTTACATAGAAACTGTAAAACATTTTCGCTAAATCTCCTTTTATACCAAATTCATTTATTAGTTGATTTGTTTGGGATTCATCTGTCGTAGAATCCGGACTGATCAAAATCTGATCGTAAAAACCTGCATCAGCGCCCAATGGCTTATCTCTATAAAAATTCTTGTTTTTTATCGTTTCAAATGATTGATAAAGCTGAAATTCGTTACGGATTTTATATTCATTGTATAAATGGATCCCAAATCTAAAATCCTGACTTTGTGCATTGTTCAGTTTTACGCTGGCATCTTTATCAAAGTAGGCATTGACTGGATCACCTGGAGGAATGATAATCCCTCCTTGCTCCCAAATCTTGTGGTTGAGCCTGGTAATACTACCAAGTGTCCTGTATTTTCCATTTGCAGATTGATAGTCAGAAAATAAGTAATATGCTGTGGATGTGGCCTGATTATCTCCCTTTCCAGTAGATGCAACTTGCTTGTCCGCATTAATCTTACGAAAATGAAATCCCATATTCCAATATGGAGTAATATTCCTGGTGTGTTTTATATTTGTAAAGGCCCTTCCATTGCCACCAATGACAACATCTAAAGGAGTAAAAGGAGATTTTGTATCGAAATACTCTACATCATTAGCAGTAATGTAGTAAGGGACATATGCATCAAATCCTGAACGCACGCCTATTTGGGTAGGTGGAGTATAAAATAAAGGATGCATTGCCGTCCCTAAATATCCAAGGCTTTGAACTTTATTATTAAGTGATTCCTGAACACTGAAGCGATGCATATTTCCAAATGTAGTATCTACTTTTTGGAGATTATCCTTATTGTATTTGATGTCTTCGAAATGTTGAAAATGCGTGGTATATGCTCCATAAACTTGTTTGGTAGAGTCATCCACAATTTTACTTTGAGCCATTGCTCCTATTGCAGTACAGCCTAAAAAAATTACAAGTCCAATCCTAGCCCACATAGTTTTACTTAAGCCCAATATTTTTTAGCTCCTTTCCTACTTCAATATTTATATAATCGGCAAAAAAGTCTCCATTTTCTAAGAAATACAATTCTATTGGCAAATAAAAAACCGGATAATCAAACAAAAATCTTGCCTCTTCTTTCATGCTCAGTAAACGAACCATATCCTTTTCCGTGGTTAAAAAACATTTCTCGTCAGAATTAATCGCATTATATGCTTTAACCAAAGCGTTCAGATCTTCACTTTTATACAAATAATGATCCGAAAACCGTTTGTAGCTTAATAAGTTAAAATGCTTATCGACATACTGATGTAATGGCGCTGTATTGCCAATGCCAGAAAAAAGGAATATATTTTTAGAAAACTGCTGTATACCGAATAGTCGTTGCGGTTGCAAGTAACGAATACCACTAAAATAAATGGGGGTATCATTTTTTGAATATCGAAGTATTTGCTTTCTGATTTCCTTCATTTCTGCCTTTCCCAATTCATCAGGACATTTAGTAACCACAATGATATCTGCCCTATTTGCATTTATTCTTGATTCGCGTAACAATCCTGCAGGCATTACATAATCTGTATAAAATGGTCTGGTAAAGTCATTCAACAAAATGTTTAAATCAGGTTTTACACTGCGATGCTGAAAAGCATCATCAAGAATAATGATTTCAATTTTGTCGTCAAAATCCATAATTTGGGGTATGGCCAAAACTCGTTTCTCGCCAACAGCAACTTTTACTTTATTTCCATACTTTGTAAAATATTGATATGGCTCATCACCCAACGTTTTCGAATCATCATCCGCCCCTGCCATCTTGAACCCTTTAGTTTTCCGTTTATATCCCCTACTCAGTATGGCTATCCGGTATTGCTCGTTCAAAGTTCGAATAAGCAATTCCACAAAAGGGGTTTTACCAGTACCACCGGCAGTCAGATTGCCAACGCTTATCAAAAATCTGTCGAATCCAGTTGATTTTTTAGTCCCGTTATTATAGAGATAATTTCTAAAATCGGTAATAACCGTATATAAAAAGGCAAAAGGCAATAGAAGTATCCTGAGTATTGGCATGATCAAAATGCAGAATTGATTATTTTTGAGCCACCGCAAAGTTCTACATTTATGACGAAAATAAAAGATATCATCCAATATTTGGAAACTTTTGCACCTCCATCATACCAGGAGGACTACGATAATTCCGGACTTATAATAGGTAATCAGCAAAATGACCTCTCAGCAGCGATGATTGCTTTAGATTGTACCGAAGAAGTGGTCAATGATGCCATCCAAAAAAATTGCAACCTTATAATCGCTCATCACCCAATAATTTTCAGAGGCTTAAAGAAACTAACGGGTAAATCTTATATTGAGCGTACTGTGATAAAGGCTATAAAAAACGATATCGCAATCTATGCGATCCATACTAACCTTGATCACGTGGCTAAAGGTGTCAACAAAGAAATTGCTGATCGCCTGGGCCTTATACAAACAAAAATACTACGTTCCAGGCTTGATACGCTACAACAACTAACCACCTATATACCAATAGAAAATACAAAGGACGTATTAGCAAAACTTCATGAAGCCGGTGCCGGAATGATCGGTAATTACCAAAATTGTAGCTTTCGAACGGAAGGTACTGGTACGTTTTTGCCATCTATAAATGCAAATCCAACGATCGGTAAAAAAGGAATCCCGGAAGAAGTTAAAGAAAATCGTGTGGAAGTCATCTTTCCGGCATACTTGAAAAGTAAAATTCTGAAAGCTTTATTTGAAGCACATCCATATGAAGAGGTTGCATATTATCTTCACGACTTAATAAATCAAAATAATGAAGTGGGTTCTGGCATGATCGGGTATCTCCCAAAACCCATGGAATCTGAACAATTTATTAGTCACTTAAAAAAAATTTTAAATACAAAAGTTGTACGGCACACTGCGTTGATAAAAGATAAAATCAGCAAAGTTGCACTTTGTGGAGGTTCCGGAAGTTTCCTTTTAGGAGATGCAATAGCCCAGAATGCAGATATTTTTATTAGTGGAGATTTTAAATATCATGAGTTTTTTGATGCCGATGGAAAGATAATAATTGCCGATGTAGGACATTATGAAAGCGAACAATACACAAAAGAATTAATTTATAATAATATAAGTGAAAAATTCGCTAATATTGCACTCCATTTTACTGGAGTGAATACAAATCCAATATTTTACGCATAATATTAATGGAAAGTACTGTTGCACAAAAACTAGATTCATTAAAGAAACTTCAACAAATTGATTCTAAGCTGGACGATATCGTCAAAATAAGAGGCGCGTTACCTGAAGAAGTTGGAGATTTAGAAGACGAAATTGTTGGTTATCAAACCAGAATTGCGAAACACAATTCTGAAATAGATAATCAAAACGAATTGATAGCTCAAAACAAAAATGCTATTGTAGAAGCCAATAAGCTCATAAAAAAGTATACTGAGCAGCAGATGAATGTTAGAAATAACAGGGAATATGATGCGATTACTAAAGAGACTGAGCTCCAAACCTTGGAAATTCAAATCTGCGAAAAACGTATAAAAGAAGCCGAGATCAAAATTGAGGCTAAAAACGCTGAGATCGCTGAAACAGATGAAATCCTTGGAGAAAGGAAAAAGGATCTTGAAAGCAAGAAAAAGGAGCTTATCATGATCACTTCCGAAAGCATGGAAGAGGAAAATAAACTCAAAGAATCCAGGGAAAAAGCATCTTCCAAAGTCGAGGAAAGACTATTAAATTCATATAATAAAATCCGGAATAATGCAATGAACGGATTGGGTGTCGTGCCCATTTCAAGAAGCGCATGCGGAGGTTGTTTCAACATTGTTCCTCCTCAGCGGCAAGCAGAAGTAAGGGAAAGGAAAAAAATTATTGTATGTGAACATTGTGGTAGAATTTTCATTGATATTGAAGATCCTTCAGCACCGGAAGAAAAAAAACCAAGAAAAGCAGCAAAAAAATAGCCAATGGCTATAGTTGATTATAAAGTATTGCCAAAGGCGAATCATTGTATTCGCCTTTTTTTATTCGCTCTGATAATACTTCATCAAACGCCTGTATTTGCTCAGCAAAACGTCAAACTGGATATCAATAGTGCATATAGACAATATTTAAATTTTCAGCTTGACTCTTGTGCAAAAACACTGGAACAACTCCCTTCAAGTCCATTGTCTTTTTATCTAAAGGTGCTTTTGACTTCGACTACAATAAGTATTCAAGATCGAGATATATTGGATAAATCAGCAAAAAACCATGAAAACGAATTCCTCTCGGCGCTGGATAAAACCGATTTTGACGAAGCCAATACCAACTTTTTAAAATCAGAAATAAAACTTCAATGGGCGATTTTAAAATTTAAAAATGGTGACGAATTTTCTTCTTTCTGGAGTTTGAAACAAGCCTATTCCTTGGCATTGGAAAATGTAAATCGACATCCGGATTTTATGCCTTCCTATAAAACACTTGGCTTGTTACACATTCTTTTTGGTGTCTTCCCCGAAAAATACCATTGGATTCTTTCCATATTAGGGATTGAAGGCAACGTTGATTTGGGTCTTTCTGAATTGGAGAAAACGTATAACAGCAACAGTTTTTTCTCTTTAGAATGTGGGCTGATCCGGGCTCTCGCCCAAACCTATCTGTTAAATTCTACTGAGAAGTCTGTGGAAAGTCTTACTGAAATCAACAAAAAAAACGACTATTTATTGGTCAATTATACTTTTGCATTGGTATTAATGAAAAATGCTGAAAGCGAAAATACTTTAGCGATAATCGAACATGCTGAACATAAATACCCACAACCATTTGTTATTCCACAATTGTATTATTTAAAGGGGGAAATTCTCCTTCAAAAAAGTAAGTATGAAGAAGCAATTAAAAACTATACACTTTTCCTTAATAGCTTTTCGGGGGAAAATCTGATCAAGGACGCCTACTTTAAAATTGGCATTTGCTATTTCTTGCAGGATAAGCCCGAGCAGGCAAAAGTGAATTTTGCAAAATCGAAAGAAAATGGAAGTGCAAAAATAGAGACTGACAAAAATGCCCAGATTGCTTTGGAACAGGAAGTGATTTCTTCAAAAGAACTCTATATGATGCGCTATGCAACGGATGGTGGATATTATGAAAAAGCCTTAAAAATCCATGACAATATAGACAGTAGTAAATTTAATGATCATGACCTATGTGAGTTTTACTATCGCTCTGCCCGATTATTTCACAAGTCTGGGAATCAAAATAAAGCAATTGAAAATTATTTAAAAACCATTCAATTCCAGAAAGTTCCCAATTGGTATTTCGCTCCAAATGCTGCGCTGTACCTGGGGTTGATGTACAAAGAGCAAAATAAAAATAAGGAAGCTCTATATTATCTGGCCATGATTGGCAATTACAATGGTTACCCGTATCAGAATAGTATCAGACAAAAATCAGCATTAGCGCTTAAAGGCCTAAAATAGTATCATGGAATTGTGTTGCTTTCTTCGATCCTGATCAGAATGGCACATCTCCACCAGAAGGATTAAAATCCGTCGGTTCATTCTTTTGATTGGCTTTGCTCTGGAAAGTAATTGTATTTGTTTCTTTATTGAATTGCCCCTCGTAATCTCCACCTGAAGGGAATCCGCCAAATTGATTGCCAAAATCAAGATCACAAAATTTAGTGAATTTTCCGATAAATTTAAGCCGACAAGTATCAAGCGAACCATTCCTGTG
Source organism: Cytophagales bacterium (assembly GCA_024643455.1). Taxonomy (GTDB): domain Bacteria; phylum Bacteroidota; class Bacteroidia; order Cytophagales; family Cyclobacteriaceae; genus JAAUQL01. The sequence continues at coordinate 442 of JAHEMV010000110.1, read as the reverse complement.
TTTTGCAATGATCACCTCTCCAACTCCCTGGACACTATTACCCTCCTCATCGGCATTTATTCCATAATATTCTGGCCGATAAAGGAAAAGAACCATGTCGGCATCCTGCTCGATCGATCCTGATTCCCTAAGGTCAGAAAGTTGTGGCCTTTTATCCCCACCTCTTACTTCTACTGCCCTACTCAACTGAGAAAGTGCTATAATGGGTATATTAAGTTCTTTTGCAATATTTTTTAGCGATCGAGAAATCGAAGCAATTTCCTGTTCTCTGTTTCCAGGTCCGCTGCCACTCTTCGAACTATCGCCTGACATCAGTTGCAGATAGTCAATAATAATGAGCTCAACGCCATGCTGAGCGACAAGTTTCCTGGCTTTAGCCCGTAACTCTAAAATTGTAAGTGCTGGAGTATCATCAATAAAAATGGGCGCTTCAGAAAGTTTT
>JAHEMV010000109.1 GCA_024643455.1 Cytophagales bacterium | reverse complement strand
TGTAAAATTAGCAAGAAGAATAGTTTTCTTATTTTCAGACTCCAGAATCATTCCTTCAAATAATTCGGGATGCGAAGAAACGGAATGCAATACGTTGGCATTTTTATTATTTAGTACTTCTCTAAAAATATAATACAAAGGAAAAACTGCTCCGGATTTGACTTGGAAAAACTGTGTATCGTGTGGTTTTTTTTCACCCTGGATGATACCTTTTTCTCCAATTGTTTCAAAATAGGTTGCAGCGTCAGTTCCGGATTCCGCAAGATTTTTAATGGATCCCAATGTCCATCCAGCACCGAATAAGGACATTTGTCGCTCGTCTATATGTTCTAAATATTCCTTTTTCGAGTCTGATTCTAGTGTATTGGGCAAAAGGTTTTTCTGAATTTTGAATGTAATGGGACTGATATGAATTTCCTTTGGGTCAGAAAATGATTTTGCCGTCATAACTGTAGCGGATTGTCCTTTCAGGTTTTCGATCAAGGTTTGGTTGTCGAAAGCATGAACTTGTGGATTCATGGAAAAACTTATAAAATCCAGAGCGTCTTTTTCAATGCGGTTTCTATTTAAACCTGCAAAAAATCCAAGCGTACCGCCACCTATTTTTATATCGGGAAAGGCTTTTTTTAATGGTTGGAGGATTTTTGTTATAAAACCATCCGAAGTGACCAAAGCATCCTTTTCAAGAATTAATAAAGCAATAACAGAGGCTTCGGTTTCTGTCAAGACCGTTGACAGTTGTTTAATTTCGTTTTCGAAATTTACAGAAAATAAAACTTTCAATTTTAAAGGCATATCCATGCGTTTACTTTCTATGATGGCATTTTTCAGGTCGGGTTTCCAGAATTCATTGAAAACAACACTTACATCATAAAAATCAAAGCCCACTTTATGGATCAGGTCCATTTCCTTAATGCCTAATGGACTTTTTCTGGCAGCTCTTCCGATACCGATTTTTGGTAAGGTAATCTTTTTGTTTGGATCATATTTAAAATGATATTCCTTGTCAGAATGATTTTGTTTTATATACGTATTTTGTACAGCCAGAATAATTTTTTGATGGATTTTATCTCCTTTTTTCAGCGTATAGGGGTAAGGCAGCGTCAGGGGTCGGCAATAGGTTTTATAGGAATCGTCCGTCCAATTGCGTTGGTCTTCCATTTCGAATACTTCTCCTTCAAAAATGATTTTCGCTATACCAACATCCTCCAACATCCATGACATTTCCATTATATTTTTCATGGGTTGGTGGGGGCTTATTAATTCAGGGAATTTGTGATGCAACTTTTCTCCATCTGGCGTAGTGATTTCACAATCCAAGCCAGTGTATCCTCCAATCGGATGAAGCACGCACAAGCCTGTCCTGTTGGTCTGAAATTCTGAAAGTGCCTCACCATTAATTTCAAAAACCACTGTATTTTGATCATCACCGGTTATTGAAACATGAAAATGGAAATGGATATTATTTTCATGGTAAATGCTATCATATTCGATGCTAAACTCAGAAGCATTACTTTTTATTTTTTCGTTTTCAATAATTGGAAGTAAAGTACCCCAATTCTGATCTCTAAGAGTTACATAGATCATCCTGAGTATTTCATGGTTCCCAATCCTGATGTTACGGAGATTGCCAGTATCGTAATTGACCTCAAGGGAACCGGCATGGAATATTTTGTTTTCAGCTAATGGTTCATTTTTTCCATACCACAACACTTCTTTTGATACATCCATGATTGTATTTATTTAGGTTCAAGTTTTTTATAATAAAGGTTTAAAGTATCATGTAATTTTAAAACACCTAAAATCACAAATTACTTTGAATTACCTGGAAGAAATTAATAAAACCCAATCATTTCCTCGTTCCGGATCCGCAGGAGGATCAAATTCAACATCATCTCCTTTATTTATTTCATCGAGGTTGATATAGGTGTTATTTTTTGGGTTAAACCATTTCGCATGGAGTAATTGTGAATTCAAGGTGCTAAGATCCAGATTGAAATTCATTCCATATGGAGAATATGCTACTAAAAATGCCCCGTCATTTGCTACGGCAGCAAGGATCTCCTTTCCATTAGTATTGGGACCACTTTTTATAATCTCATTTTTTGGCACCAATTTTTGCCAATCCAGCAGTTCGAAAAAAGATTTCATATATCCTGCCTGAAAAGCTCCTGGATAATCCAGAGCTTGTTGCCATGCTGTTCGGGCAGCGGATATTGCAATGCGATCCGGTTGCCACATTTGCCATATGTTATGATTTCCGTAGGTATTGCCACATGCTCCGGCGAGTATTGACCACCACCCGGCTCTGCGGCTTTCAAATGCACTGAACCATCCATTATCAACATTCCAATTAATAGGATGATCTTCATAACAAGGCTCTCCATCCAAAACAGGTTTGGTGGACGGAAGATTATAAATATGAGTTGTGATTTTATAATTCTGGTTGTCTGCTTCTCCATGCCCGGACTGGAACATATTTATATTTAGCCAGTCATCATTGTGAAACCACATAGCGGAATTACTGCCGCCCATTGGGTGATACGTGAAAAGTTGTGTGCCACCAACTTCTTCTTTTATTCCCTTTACCATAGATCGAATTATCGCTAAATGACCTTCACCTGTAGGATTGCGGTCTCCGCCAAGGATCCAGATTATTTTTTTATTCTTATACCGTTTTCCAATATACTTCCCATAATCATATGCATTGTTTGCATTGAAAACCACGGGTCCTACACCCCATTGTCTATTAAATTTATCACCCCAGGTTGGTAGTAGTCCAACAAACATTCCCAATTCATTTGCCTTATTCACAATATAATCGACATGTTCAAAATAGGCCTCATTGGGTTTGGATGGATCTATCCCGGCAAATGGTTTTTCACCGTATGCATTTGGTGTTTGTAATCCATCCAATTCAGCCAGGGCGACCGCCTGGATCACGCTAAATCCTTTTTCAGCGCGGTTTTGTAAATACAGATCAGCCTCTTCTCTTGTCAGTCGATGAAACAGCTCCCATGCTGTATCTCCCAACCAAAAAAAAGGTTTTCCATCAGAAAAGACTATGTGTCTTTGATCCTGACTTATTTTTAATTGTTGGCCAATTGTGTTTAAACTTAGTATTAATAATGATCCTACAATTGCTAAACTAAAAATCCTTTTCATTCTGAAATTTTAATAATTTAAATATCTTTTATTGAAAATAAATCTAGCTGGTCATTTTGATAATTTCAACCAAGGGATGAAATAAGTAAATAAAATGCTATCGGATTATTCATCCACTGCCTTGTTTTTATAGTGGTTTTCACGCGCATCGTCTTCGTTATCCATTTCAGGGCCTTGCTCTATTTTACGCCAATCGATGGTTTTATGGTATTTTTCCATGGATTTTTCTGCGTCAAAAATTCTTTCATCGTGCCGCTCTAATGTATATGGTGTATAGTCCGGTTCTGAAGTAAAGAAATCCTGTAACAAGGAAGCCGTTACGTCAAATTGATTGACATAGGGTACATTCAGGATATTATACATGGTTTTCAGAATGGATCCGAAATTTGCATGCGTGTGAGAAACGTATCCTTTTTTTACATACGGGCCAGCCATCATTAAAACCGAGCGGTGGGCATCGATATGATCCACTCCTCCTTGAGGATCATCTTCAGTAATGATTACAAGCATTTCCTTCCAGTATTTGGTTCTGGACAAAAAATGTAAAACCCGACCTACAGCCAGATCATTGTCAACCATAAAGGACTGAGCAAAAGTATATCCATCTTCAGGCCGGACTCTTGCGCCATGGTCATTGGGGATCATCATAGTAACTAACTGAGGCATCTCTGCATCGCCTTCGATCCATTTTTCAGTAAAATCATGTTCAAACTGATCCATTCTGTACTGATCAGGAATGTTCATATTATAACCTGCATAGTTGTGGCTTGTCCTTTTGAAAAGCGCATTTTGCATGGGAACCATAACGCCGTGTGCTGCTCCAGTGTTGGTATCGTTCCATTCCTCCCGCACATGAGCCGTTTCATTGGCCTGGCCGAAATTGTAAAAAGAAACTTGCTGTCTTTCCAGTGCTTCCCACAAGCCGCCGATCTCGGCGTAGTCTTCAGGATCCACACTGCCGATTGTTCCCGGGAATCTTCGACCTGGTGCGTCGGAAAACTCCATTGCAGTCTTGCTTGTACTAGCGTTAGCTTCCACCCATTCATTGGGAATTACGCCAACCAGCCAATGGTGACCGTGCACTGAGGCATCGCTGTCACAGTAATAGTTGTCAGAAAAAGCAAATTGTTTTGCTGCTTTGATATGATTTGGAGAAATCCTGAGGTGTACAAAATCTTCACGAATAGGCTCTGGTAAGGTGTATTCATTGTTCACACCATATCGGGCAAGGGTGCTGTCACCGATTCCGCCTTTCAATTGTCCGAAAATTTCATCATATGTTCTGTTTTCTTTGGTAATGTATACCACATGTTTTATGGGGCTTTGCCTAAAGCCAGGCAATGGGGGTAAAGGATTGGTGCCGTCATCTTCTATAGTGGATTCTACGAAAGTGTAATCAATGGCCCGCTTTGTATAAGATGCAAGTTCGGTTTCATTTGGTATTGAAACTTTTTGAAAGCTTCCCAATTGGATATCGCCAATATAATCACCTTGTAGAGGTTCAACAAATCCTTGTCCACCATTTGGACCAGCGCCAAGTCCTCTGCAACTTATAATATAAATTTCTTTTTCATCATTTGATAGGGCTACTCTTGTTGGGCCCCAACCGGAAGGAATCAATCCCTTCGTGGTCTGAGTAGGAATATCTATAACAGCAACAGCATTGAATCCTAAAAGGGCTACATATAATGTTTTTTCGTCCTTTGTCATACAAATCCCAAAGGGTAGAAGTCCACGATATTTATCAATTCGCGCATCAACTGTGATCGGTATGTGTCCAACCAGTTTTTGATTTTTGTAATCAATAATGGAAATATTATCATTTGTGGCATTAGTAACATAAGCAAATTGGTTTCCAACAGCTATGGAATTTGGACTGGCACCACCAACCACTTCTGCATCTTCTACCATCTGACCTATTTGGTGCCCTGTTTTAAATTTACTTATCACTTTATTATTGTCCAGGTCAATAGTAAAAACGCTCATGGCATCCGGATGAAGCGGACTTCCGAGTCCTGGAATTTTTCTACCTTCAACAACTGTTCCTTCAATAGATTCCTTAGTATTGTCCCCATAAGGGTGGTGTGAGATCATGAGTGAGTCGTAATTTTCTGGTGTTGCACCTTCGATAAGTGGATAAGAATAAACACCCACATTCGCGACAAAAGCTTGTTTTTTATCCGGGCTAAGCGCAAGGCCAAACGGCTGTCTTCCAACATTGATTGAAGCTGTTACTATTTTGGTTTCCAAGTCGATGCGAACCAACCTGAAATTTCCTCTGTCAAGTACCAGAAGTTCATTTTTATCATCATTTACCAACAAGTCAGAGGTGAAGCTATCCTCATAATCAGTGCCATTAATTTGACCATTTAGGCTAATGGAATCAAGACGATTCATATTATCAATATCATAAACAATTACTGCGCCCGTATCGCCACCACTCAGATACACTGTTTTGGAATCCGTTGAAAATGCAATTCCTAAAAAGGATCCTTTGGATAGCGGTGATGGAATTGTGTTATCATAACTCGGTACACGTGTGGATACTAAGGATTCCAGGTCAATAATTGTAAAAACTCCATCATGAAGTGTGATCGCTTTTTTGCCATTTGGTGAGATGTCCATTCCAAAAGGGTCATGAGTTATCCGAATCATTTCACCAACAGGATCAACAAAGCGACCGCTCGGAAGTACAGAGATTCCATTGACATCAATATTGCAATACTGATCTTTCCCGGGCACTTGTAATACGCCTACCGATTTTTTAAGATCGTTGCATGAAAGGGTAATCAGAATTATAGTGAGTAAAAAAAAATGGAGTTTAAATCTGTAGATTTTCATAAGAATTACATTGTTTTTACATAAGCAATTTAGAAAAGTTATTCTGTTAATTGCAGAATAGAAATCGATTTCATGAATGTATTGCAATCCGAAAATCAATAGCAGCAAATAATGCTATTTTGAAACATGTGGACTTAATTATTGTTGTATAATTAGTTTATTAATCCAAAACCAAATTATTAACCATCATGGAAAAGAAAACAATTGCTGTGCTAGGTGCTACTGGCGCACAAGGAGGAAGCCTTGCATATGCTATTCTAAATGATAAAAACAGTCCATTTAAAGTGCGGGCAATTACCAGAAAGCCTGATTCTGACAAAGCAAAAGACCTGATCAATTCGGGTGCAGATGTCATTGCAGCTGATCTGGACAACAAAGACAGCTTAAAAAAAGCTTTCAAAGGAGCTTATGGCGTTTTTGCTGTAACAAATTTTTGGGAACACTTTTCTCCTCAGAAAGAAACCAATCAGGCAAAAAATATTGCCATTGCCGCCAAAGAAGCTGGAGTAAAGCACCTCATCTGGTCATCCTTTGAAGATACCAGAGAAAAAGTGCCTTTGAATGACGATCGAATGCCAACATTGCTAGACCATTATAAAGTGCCCCATTTTGACTCCAAGGGGGAAGCAAATAAAATCTTTATGGAGCTAGGAGTACCGACCACATTACTTTTCACTTCCTTTTATTGGGATAATTTCATCTATTTTGGAATGGGGCCAAAAAAAGGACAAGATGGTGTGCTTGGAATAACAATGCCAATGCGTGATAAGAAACTTCCTGGAATGGCTGTAGAAGATATAGGGAAGTGTGCTTATGGTATTTTCAAAGCAGGAGATACGTACATTAATAAAACCGTGGGAATAGCAGGTGAACATTTAACAGGGGCCCAAATGGCGGAAGGATTTAGCAAGGCTCTTGGACAAAAAGTGGTTTATAATGATGTGCCAGCTGAGATGTACAGAGGTTTTGGTTTCCCAGGCGCTGAAGATTTAGGCAACATGTTCCAATACAAAGCAGATTTTAATAAAGAATATTGTGGAGCAAGAAATCTTGATGAATCCAGGGTACTAAATCCATCACTCAAGACTTTTGAAGCCTGGTTAACTGCGAATAAAGGGAGAATTCCTCTGGAGTAATTTTGAATTAAGCGAATTGCTAATGGTTGTAAACGGGATTTTCTTAAGAATCCCGTTTTTGTTTTAAGTTCGAGAATTCACTGCATTTCTCTATGTCGACTCAGGATTCCTGGTATTCAAACTGGTAATGACGAAGGTAGACCAATACCATCGAAATCAAAAAATAGACTGTTCCAAGGACTACTGGATGCACAGCAAAAAGGATCATAAACGTGGTAATGACCACAATCCAGAAAAGAGCTGTCATAAAATCACCCAACTCAGTTTGTTTTTTTATCATTAATCCATACAACAAGGTTGTTATACTAAATCCAAAAAGCATAATCCCAACAAGATCTAAAATAGTTGGCTCCAGGGGATAATATCTTAAAAGCACAACCATTTCTGGAATGATTAATAGGGCAATGGTTAGAAAATATTGTCTCGAAAGGGCAAAAAAAGATTGAGGCAGGTTTTTTGAAAAAACCATCTGATGATGTTGAAACCAAACATATTTGTGCATAATTGCTACATTGCCAATAAAAGCCAGGAGCACACCAGTTGTCAGCAATCGCAAGTCAAATTGGTCGGTTTTGTACAACAACGATGTGCCAATCACGATACTGCAGATATAAAATTTGGAAAGAAGAAATAACACAATTTCGTTGCGTAAAACATATTCTATAAAGAAAAGAAAAGGTGGTTTTATACGATTACTAATCAATTTTATGGTAGTGATGGATTTTTCGAAAGGAAGGCTATTGAGTTTTAAATAAAGGAAATAAGCCATAGAAGATACAAGTACAATCTGAGCAATCAATAAAGAGAGGATACTCATAAAATATCCAGTGTTAATAGCCAATACAATCAGAAAAAATGAGTAAAAAACCATAGGCACCATAAGTGAAAATGAAGCAATAAAAACCGAGGCCATTTTTATCCATTGGGAGAGCAAAAAATAGGATTCAAGAAAATCATTTTCTTTTTTATGAATTGTGGGGATCAAAAACAGAATTACTTTAACGGTATAAGCAATCCAAATAAAATACAAATAAAATAGGGCGGAAGGATTGGCTACGAGAAAGGAACCGATTGCGATATGCTCACTGGACTTTATAAAACCAACAAGGACCAATAGAATCAGACCAAAAAAGGCAGCATTTTGTTTATAAAAAGTTATAACCAGACAACGATTGATTACATGTAAAACTGCTTTCATTTTACTAACTCAATCGTATGATTTTCCACTAAGTAAGTGGCATGGGCAGTCATGCCAAGATTTTGAATATCCTGATGTGAAACAAGGATGAAATTTACCCCCTCTTGATTCAGGGTTTCGATCCTGTTTTTCAGCAAAGATATGGCCGAAGTATCCAGAGTGTTAAAGGGTTCGTCGAGTAAAATCAATGATGGATTACCTAAAAAAGCCAGACAAAGTGATAAACGTTTGAGCATGCCGGATGAGTAGGTTCCTATCGGATCATTTTGATAAGCATCAACTCCGAAAATTTCCGGTATGGATTTTAAATCATTTTTCGATGCTTCTTTGGCTTTACCTACAAAAGAAATCAGATCATTGGCGGTGAGAAAATCCGGGTAGTTTGGTTCCGAAGCGGAATAATTTACTGCTTTTCGATAGGCTACTTTTGTGGAAGTCGGAGATAAGGTATTCTCCAGCCTCACTTCTCCCTGGAATGGGATGAGTCCGGAAATAATTTTTGAAAACGTTGTTTTACCGCTTCCATTGATCCCTTTTAGATGAGTAATACCCGGTTCTATTTCGAGGGATTTGACATCGAGAATGGTTTTGTCTCCATACTTTTTCAGGAGGTTTTTAATTTTTAGCATATGTGAATTTGACTATTCGTTTTAAACTGCAAGCCACAAGCTTTCAGGAAGAGGGTGAATTTTTTAATCCAAATTTCATAATTCATTTTTAATAAGCCCTTGTACTTGTTTTGTTTTCGGTAGGAAAATCGTCAGGTATTTCAAAGGTAACTTTCTTTTTGGCAGCCCATTCACACCCCCTGATAAACGTTGTCATAAACCCCACACAGGAAAGGGCTAGCCGGTCGTGACCCATCACCGAGTGAAAGATTCTTCCGCTACCATAATTTATAGTCATCAGGATAGGTTCATTTCGTTCTGTACCATCAAATTGTTTTGAAGAAAAAGCAGTTGCCAATATGGTCATGTTGGTGGCTGGTCCGCGAAGTCCATCATATAATTCATCTTCAGCATGCAGCCATTGAATAGGTAGATCTTTCATTATCGGATGATCCAAAGCCCTGGTTTCTACAACGTATTCATGTTTTGCGCCATGGTGACCAGCAGGGCCCGGGCTTGTGTCGCGTATGGTTTCACCCTTTCCATCAATATATACATAAGGTCCGGATGTCTTGTTGCGGTCTCCCCAGCCTGCCAGGCCAATCATGGTATTGTAGGATTCCCAATCGGGGAAGGCGTTATCGGCAGCATGAATAACAACCAGTCCACCGCCATCAGCTATGTATTTTTCCATAGCGCGTTTTGTCCTTGCCGACCAGTTATCGCCATCATAGAGTGATACCACTACATCAAAATTTTTGAATTTGGGATTAAATTTATCAAGACTTTCTCCTTTCATAGGTGAAGTTGCGACGTCTATTTGAAATAATTGAGAATCGTCTAATTCTTTTATAAGGATCGGAGTCCATTCATTCCAGTTAGGATGAAATTTACTTTGACCATCGATCACCAGCACTGTGATTTTCGATTGATTTTTCTTTTTTTTCTTTTGTGCAGTTACAAATTGCGAAGATGATATAACTAATAGAAAAAAGACTAAAAAAATGGTCAGGTTCAAAAATGATTTGCTCATCCTCCAAATAATTTGATGCTGACCAAAGTTATTAAAGAAAACCCTATTTTTATAGTAAAGAATCGTCCAGTTTGAATCAGAATAAAAGAAAAGACGGATTTATGTATAGTAACGTCAAAACAGTTTATAGCTTTTTGGTTATTTTTTTGTGTTCCATTTCCATGGTATTAGCACAGGAATATCATTTAGGGAAAATCAACTTCAAGGCCACTGGAGATGAAGTGGCTCTGCCTTATTTTGAAAAAGGATTGCTATTGCTCCACAATTTTGAATACGAAGATGCTGCTCGAGAATTTGAAATGGCACAATTGCTTGATCCAAATTTGGTAATGGCTTACTGGGGTGAAGCCATGTGCTACAATCAAGCCTTGTGGTTTCAACAGGATTTGAAAAAGGGCAGAGGGGCACTATACAAATTAGGTTTAAAAGCTCCTGAACGTCTGGAAAAAGCTAAAACCGAAGTTGAAAAAGGATTTATATCCAGTATCGAATTGCTCTATGGCGATGATGCTGATATTAAAATAAGAAATCATAAGTACGAAGATTCCATGGCCAATCTGTATAAGGACCATCCCGAAAATGAGGAGGTCGCAGCATTTTATGCGCTTTCCATATTAGGGAATTGTTATACTGGGGAGGAAAAGGAGAAATATGATCTCGCTGGCCGGGTCATTATGAAATTAAATGCCACAAATCCTCAGCATCCAGGAGCACTAAATTATATGATACATCTCTATGACGATCCTGCAACAGCCTATAAAGGAAAAAAAGCAGCTGATGATTACTTTCTTCTCGCGACCGATTCGAAGTATGCATTACATGCACCTTCCCATATATTTCTGGACAATGGCGATTGGGATAAAGTCGTGGGAAGCAATGAGGCGTCATGGAAAGCAGCAGAGACCTGGGTGAAAAAAAATAAAAAATCTCTGGAAGATCGCGATTACCATTCCTTATGGTGGCTCGAATATGGCTATCTGCAGGAAGGAAAATATAAACAGGCACTCGAATTGATTTCCAATATGAATCGGGATGCCCGGTATAGCAAATCGGAACGCATGCGTTTTCACCTGGCAATGATGCGAGGGCACTTTTTGGTAGAAAGCGGCAAGTGGTTTAGTGATATTACTCAAATTACTATTCCCACAATGGGATTCAATGTTAGCGCCAAGAACATGTGCTTTTTTGTCGATGCGATGACGGCTATGGAAAAAAATGATTTTCCAAAGGTAGAATGGTTTCTCAATCAGATGACTGATCAACGTATGGTTGAGCAAAATATCAAAGAAGGTTTCAATGATTTCAGAACCTACAGCACAAAACCAATTATTCGGAATACTGGCTTGGAACAGGAACTGATGATGGCTGAAGTTATGGAATGGGAGCTAAAAGCATTGCTTGCGTTGAAAACAAACAAATTGGATGAAGCACAAGAATACATTCGCAAAGCGGTGGATCTTGAAGATAAAACGCACTATGAACCAGGCCCCCCCGTAGTGCTGAAACCATCCCATGAAATTTTTGGAGAAATTTTAATTGCAGCCGGCAATAATCAGGAAGCCATAAAACAATTTGATCTTGCTTTGCAACGTGCTCCAAACAGAAGCCTTTCACTTCTTGGGAAGTACAATGCCCTAAAAAACATGGGAGAAGCTCAGAAAGCAACCCAGATCAAAACCATGTTGATGAAAAACTGGAAAAACGCAGATGAGCAGGCGTTAGTCTTGGTGAAATAGGATTTGAGGTTTCTTAATAAGAAAAATATAAAATCATCTTTTACATTTATTTCCATGTCTAAAATCAAAATTCTTGATACCGGTTACGATTCCTTCGCTTATGAGCGGAAGTTGTTTGAATCCAATGGATATAACTTCGAAATTTTTCCGGGAGATAAAGGTGATGTTATAGGAAAAATAGCTTTTGCTTCAGATGCGGATGGCCTGCTGATCCGATGGACGGAGATCGATAGTTCATTTTTGTCTGCAATGACTAACTTAAAAGCCATAGTTCGCTATGGTGTAGGGTATGAAAATATAAATCTAGTTGATATAAATAAAACTGC
>JAHEMV010000108.1 GCA_024643455.1 Cytophagales bacterium | reverse complement strand
GCTATGGTCTGGATTTGAAATATATTGAACCAATTGAAGTCGCCAAAAAAGTGATTATCGGATTGTATGACGGTGTCACAACCCAAGAATTGGACAATCTTGCAGCAGAAACGGCAGCAAGCCTGACAACCAAACACCCCGATTATGCTAAACTTGCCGCCAGAATAGCTGTATCAAATCTTCATAAAACTACGTCAAAGTCTTTTTCAAATACAATGAAAAGACTTTATACTTATACTGATCCTAAAACAGGAGAAAACGCTTCATTGATATCCAAAGAGGTATATGGAGTAATTAAGAAAAATGCGGCCTTATTGGATTCTTCGATCCTTTACGACCGGGACTTCAACTATGATTATTTTGGTTTTAAAACGTTGGAACGTTCCTATCTGATGAGATTGGATACAAAAGTGGTAGAACGGCCTCAGCACATGATCATGCGGGTAGCAATTGGTATTCATGGGGCAGACATTGAGTCGGCCGTGCTCACCTACAAACTGATGTCTGAAAAATGGTTTACTCACGCTACACCTACTCTTTTCAATGCGGGCACGCCAAAACCACAGTTGTCATCCTGTTTTTTGCTCGCCATGAAAGAGGATAGCATTGATGGAATTTATGATACATTGAAGCAATGCGCTAAGATTTCTCAATCGGCAGGAGGGATTGGACTTAGCATACACCAGGTACGCGCCAAGGGTTCCTATATTAAAGGAACTAATGGTACTTCAAATGGTATCGTTCCCATGTTGCGTAATTTTGATATGACCGCGCGTTATGTAGATCAGGGCGGAGGAAAGCGCAAAGGTAGCTTTGCGATCTATCTGGAACCCTGGCATGCCGATGTATTTGACTTTCTGGAATTGAAGAAAAACCATGGTAAGGAAGAGATGCGTGCTAGAGATTTATTTTATGCAATGTGGATTTCTGATCTATTCATGAAACGCGTGGAAAATAATGATGATTGGTCTCTTTTTTGTCCAAATGAAGCACCAGGATTACATGATTGCTATGGTGAAGAATTTGAAAAACTTTATACTAAATATGAAAACGAAGGTAAGGCAAGGAAGGTAGTCAAAGCACAGGATCTGTGGTTCGAAATTTTAGAAGCGCAAATAGAAACCGGCGTTCCATATATATTGTATAAAGATGCTGCAAACAAGAAATCAAATCAGAAAAACCTTGGGACTATCAAGTCAAGTAATCTTTGTACCGAAATTATGGAATATACTTCCAAAGATGAGGTGGCAGTTTGTAATCTGGCTTCGATAGCACTTTCCAAATTTGTGATCGATGGTCATTTTGATCATCAGAAGCTTTATGAAATTGCCTACACAGTTACAAAGAATCTAAACAAAGTGATCGACGTCAATTACTATCCGGTGATTGAGGCAAGAAATTCTAATATGCGTCATCGACCAATAGGAATAGGTGTACAAGGATTAGCTGATGCATTTTGTATGCTACGTCTACCTTTTGATTCTCTGGAAAGTCGCAAACTTAATACCGAAATATTTGAAACGATCTATTTTGCTGCCATGACTGCCTCAAAAGATCTTGCGATTAAAGAAGGTCCTTATGAGACTTTTACGGGATCGCCGGTATCAAAAGGGATTTTTCAATTTGATATGTGGGGCGTAACTCCAAATTCAGGAAGATGGAATTGGGCCGAACTTAAAAAGGAAGTGAAAAAGCATGGAGTAAGAAATTCCTTACTTTTAGCACCCATGCCGACTGCTTCTACCTCGCAGATTCTGGGGAATAACGAATGTTTTGAGCCGTTTACTTCTAATATTTATACACGAAGAACCTTGAGTGGTGAATTTATTGTAGTAAATAAATATCTGATGAATGACCTAATCCGCTTGGGACTTTGGGATGATGGCATGAAAAACAAACTGATCGAAGCCAATGGATCTATCCAGCAAATCGCAGAAATTCCACAGGAACTCAAAAACCTGTATAAGACCGTTTGGGAAATTTCTCAAAGGACAGTAATCGATATGGCCGCAGATCGTGGAGCATACATTTGTCAAAGCCAGAGCATGAATATACATATCCAGGATGCAAATTTTGGTAAGCTTACCTCTATGCACTTTTATGCATGGAAAAAAGGGCTAAAAACCGGCATGTATTATTTGAGAACTAAAGCTGCTGCGGATGCAATTAAATTTACGGTTCAGAAAAACCAGGAAACTCAACCCAACGCTGAAGATTTGAAAATGCAAAATCAATCGGATATGGCTTGTTCCCTGGATAATCCGGAAGATTGCATGGCATGTGGCAGCTAGTGATTTGATCAAAATTTTATATTTAAAAAGAATTCTTATGGGACAAGAAGGCTTTTTTCTAGCTTATTCTGCTCCAGTTAAGTGATGTTTTTCGTTGGCTTTTTACCTGATTTCGGATAGCTGCATTTTCTTCCATTTCAAGTTTTGGATCGGAATTCAATATATCCTGAGCTGCCTGCCGGGCAATTTCAAGTATTTTCCCATCTTTGGCGATGTCTGCAATAAGTAAATCCAGGATGCCGCTTTGTTGCGTTCCCATGATATCTCCAGGTCCTCTCAATTTGAGATCTGCCTCGGCAATATCAAATCCGTTGTTTGTTTTTACCATAGTATTGAGGCGCTGTCGACTCTCCTTGGTTAATTTATAGCTGGACATCAGGATGCAATAAGACTGGTCTGCACCCCTGCCTACACGTCCTCTGAGCTGGTGCAATTGCGCCAGCCCAAATCGCTCTGCGTTTTCGATAACCATCACTGTCGCATTGGGCACATTCACACCCACTTCGATTACCGTTGTAGCAACCATAATCTGAGTTTCGTTTCTGATAAAGCGCTGCATTTCAAAATCCTTTGCTTCTGATTTCATTTTACCGTGCAATATCCCAACCTGACACTCCGGGAAAGCACGGCTAATGGCTTCAAAACCATCTGTAAGATGCTTCAAATCCAACTTTTCGGATTCCTCAATCAATGGATAAACAACATAAACCTGCCGTCCTGTAGCTATTTGCTTATGCATAAAACCAAATAGTTCCAGTCGGTGTGAATCATATTTATGTACAGTCTGGATTTCCTTTCGACCTGCCGGTAATTCATCAATGGCGGAAACATCCAAGTCACCATATATAGTCATCGCGAGCGTCCGAGGAATAGGTGTAGCAGTCATCACAAGGATGTGAGGCAAATAAGATTCATTTTTTTGCCATAGTTTCGACCGCTGGGCTACTCCAAACCGATGCTGTTCATCAACAATAGCTAATCCTAAATTTTTAAATTGAACGGCATCCTCTATTAAAGCGTGGGTTCCAATCAAAATTTGGAGTGATCCATTTTCAAGTTTTTCAGCGATCTTTTTCCGGTCTCGCTTTTTTGAAGAGCCTTTCAGTAAGGCGATTTCAAGTCCTAACTTATCAGCAAATGGTTTGAGGCCTTTATAGTGTTGATCAGCCAAAATTTCAGTAGGAGCCATCAGAGCCGTTTGTGCTCCATTTCCTATTACAACAAGCATGCAAATGAATGAAACAATAGTTTTTCCACTGCCAACATCACCCTGAATCAAACGGTTCATCTGCTTCCCGGACTTTAGATCCTGATATATTTCTTTAATGACCTTTTTTTGAGCATTGGTAAGCTCAAAGGGCAAATGATTGTTATAAAAATCAGTCAACAGTCCAGTGGAATTGAATACCTGTCCTGAAAATTTTTCAGTCCTGGTGAGCTTAAGTTTTATCAACCGTAATTGGAGATAAAAAAATTCTTCAAACTTCAGGCGGTACTGAGCCCTGACAAGTTTGTCCTGGTCATTTGGAAAATGGATATTCACCAATGCCTCTTGCTTGGAAATCAATTTGTATTGATCAAGAATTGTCTTAGAAAGGCTTTCGCGTATATGTTGCTTCGCTTCAGCGATTAAATTTTTTTGCAGTTTTGATATACCCTTGCTATCTAGATATCTGATTTTTAATTTCTCAGTAGAGGGATAAACAGGTTGAAGAAACGACTGCCCATCTTCTGTTGGTGAAATAGTATCAATTTCGGGATGAGCAATGTTCAATTTTTTGTTGAAAATTGTTGGTTTCCCATAAATCACATATTCATTATTGAGTTGGATCTTTTTTAGCATCCATTGTGCTCCTTTAAACCAAACCAACTCTATCTCTCCTGTTCCGTCAGTAAACGAAGCAATCAGCCTTTTTGCCCTTCCCTGACCTATCATTTCGATATGACCTATTCTTCCCTTAATTTGGATATAAGTCATCTCCGCTTTTATCTCATTTATGCTGTAGAATTTTGTGCGGTCTTCATGGCGGAATGGATAGTATTGGATAAGATCGCCGAAAGTAAATATTTGTAGTTCTTTATTGAGTAATTCAGCACGATTTGGTCCAACCCCTTTTAAAAACTCAATTCTGGTATCGAAAAACCCATGCATCAGTCTTTTTTATTTTGGATTTCTTCCTGCCAGTGCAAAGTGTTAAGTAAATGGAAAATATCGTCTCTAATAAAATTGATAACAGGAGCAAGTGAATCATTTTGTGTTGCAGTATCAAAATAAAGTGCTCCTCTTAAAAAATGATTAATAGAGTCAGTTGTAAAAAATTGATACTGGCTAGGCACTTCACCTTTTAGTTCGGCAATGACCGCTGTTTTTCCAGTTTTAGTTTGAATAACTAATTCATCAATAGCATAGGCCTTAACCTGGTGTTTCGATGTTAATTTGTATGCTGTGGCAAGATATTCCTTAAGCAGCTGTTCATTTTTTTTAACTGGCTTATAGGAGATTTGTATCGAAGCTTTAAATGTCGGATAGTAAACATCAATCCAATAAGGCTCTGAAATCCAACTTGAATCCTTCAATATTTTCGCATATTTCGAATATTCAAATTGATAAGGAAAGGTGTCAGGTAAAGTTTGAAATTCGTTTTCGGGCAGTAAAATCCGGTTATATCCTTTTGGTTTTGGCATAAAATCTGAGCTGCAAGATGCGCAAAGCACTATTCCAAAAAAGATTACATACCACTTCATGGTCAGACTTACTTAATGATAACTTTTATTTTTTTGATCCGCTTTTGGTCAACGGCCACAATTTTAAATTCGTAATTCTCAAAACTGATTATTTCTCCTGTTCCCGGTAGTTTGCTGTTCAATTCCAACATCAATCCTCCAAGAGATTCACTTTCTCCCTTTACTTTCTCAAAAATCGAAAGATCCTGATTGGTTATCTTGCAAAAATCAATAAGAGTAGTTTTTCCTTCGAATATATAAGTATGCTCATCAACCTTATTAAAAATTATTTCATCCTCATCGGATTCATCGTGGATTTCACCTACGATTTCTTCAATTACATCTTCTAAAGTTGCCAGACCAGATGTGCCTCCATATTCATCTACTATGATGGCCATGTGAACATGTTTTTCTTGAAAATCCTTTAATAGGGTATCTATTTTCTTAGTTTCAGGCACAAAAAATGGTGGCCGGATCAATTTTTGCCATTTAAAGCTTTCCTTCTTATTGAGGTGCGGCAATAAGTCTTTACTGTATAAAATGCCCTCAATGCTGTCAACAGTATCTTTATAAATGGGAATACGTGAATATCCGGATTTATTTATTTTGTCCATTAATTCGTGAAAATCCAGATCTGAGTCAAAGGCTGTAAAATCCAGCCTAGACCTCATAACTTGCTTGACACTTAATTGACCAAAATTTACAATCCCTTTCAATATCCCTTTTTCCTCAACGGAAGTATCTTCATTAGTGGTTAATTCCAATGCCTGATTCATTTGCTCAATCGAAATTTCGTATCCTCTTTTTTGAATTTTTCTTTCTATAGTATTCGAAAAAGTAGTTAAAACCCATGAAAGTGGCTTGAAAAAATCAAATGCAATAGTAATGAGTGGCACGGACATTTTTGCAAAACCAATGCTGCGTTGATTAGCGTAAATTTTTGGGACAACCTCTCCAAAATACACAATCAAAAAAGTAATGATCGCAGTAAGTGCAATTACGATTCCTCCCTTTATCTCATGTGAACCGGTGAATTGCCATGTCAAAATGGTAGATAAGGTAACAAATGAAATATTAATGAAGTTGTTTAAAATAAGAATGGTAGCCAAAAGTCTTTTTGGTTTTGAAATAAGCCGATACATTCTTTTTTCAATTGTATTGCCCGTCTTCAAAAGCTTAATTTCTCTCGGGTTGAGCGAAAAAAAAGCAACTTCAGAGCCAGAAACTAATCCTGATAAAACAAGAAGCAGAATTAATAAAACTCCATTGGCTATATAAAACAGCGCAGGAGTACTTTGCATTACCATTAAAAAAACTAGGGAACCGGGTTCGGGATCGGCTATATTAATTTCCAATATTTAAAAGTTAATGTTCAATTAAAATGGCAAATCGTCAACTTCATCATCCGTTTGAGGAGCAGCGCTGCTTGTTGGTTTTACTTGTGGAGCAGGCTCATCATTTTGCTGTGTTTCATTATTATCTCCGGAATGTTCGGATCCTTTACCTCCAAGCATAGTAAGATTCAAACCTCTAATTCTGGTAGTAGTTCTATTATTTCCATCACTATCCTGCCAATTTTCTGTTTTCAGTTTTCCTTCTACATAAACGGTTTGCCCCTTTTTGAGATATTGTTCAGCTACTTTCGCCAGTCCATCCCAAAGTTCTATTCTGTGCCATTCCGTTTGCGTTACTTTTTCGCCATTTTTATTCGTATATGATTCAGAAGTAGCAATATTGAAGTTTGCCACTACAGATCCACTGCTTAGGTGGCGTACTTCAGGATCGGAACCTAAATTACCTATCAAAATAACTTTATTTACTCCAGCCATGGTGCTTTTTTATTTTGCAAAATTAGGAATGTTTTTTAAAACTAATCAATTTATTTTTTCTCCCAAATATCTATCCGTAAGAATGGACTTTGGAAGTTGTTCAATTTCCATTTTAGAATAAAGCTTATAACCGTCCCAATCCGTTGATTTAAAGTCAAAATCCTGGTTCATTTCTATTTCAATAAATCGGCATAATAAAGTTTGATGTGATAACAAATGTTTATACAATTTAGATTCATTGTTCACTTTCCATTTAGTTGGAGACTGTATTATGTTTTTAGGAAATGGAAGCTGATCAAAATCCAACTCAGAATTTGTTTCAATTAGATAAAATTCAAACAACCCTTGCCAGATATCTTTTGAATCTCTTTTACGCATCAGGTATCTCCCATGTATGTTAATGACCAAATAGGTAAAAAACCTGAGTCGCTTTTTGGTTTTACTTGACTTAAAAGGAATTTTTGCAAGCTGATTGTTTATTTGGGCCACGCATAATCCTAAGAAATCACAATTTGAGCAGGAAGGATTTTTTGGCGTACAATGCAATGCCCCAAACTCCATAATAGCTTGATTAAAAAGATGGGGATCAGTTTTTGAGATCAACTTATCTACGATCCGTTGTATCTCATTTATGGTTTTTTTATCAGAAATATCTGCTTCAATTCCATACAATCTCGTAATTAGCCTGATTACATTCCCATCAACCACAGCTTCTTGCTTTCCATAAGCCAAAGAAGCTATTGCAGCTGCAGTATATGCACCAATGCCAGGAAGCTTTATAAGTTCATGCTTATTTTCAGGGAAAATCCCATCAAATTGTGCCACTACAATTTTAGCGCATTTATGCATATTTCTCGCTCTGCTATAATATCCTAACCCTTGCCAGGCTCTCAGCACTTCATCAATATGCGCTTTCGCCAGGTGAAAAACTGTTGGATATTTTTCTACAAAACTCAAGAAATAGGGTAATCCCTGATCTACCCTTGTTTGTTGTAGAATTACTTCAGAAAGCCAAATTTTATAAGGATCTGTACTTTTTCTCCAGGGCAAATCGCGCTTGTTCAGGTCATACCATTTTAGTAGTCCGTTTGTTATTATATTTTTTTTCAATTCTTAATACAATTTCGCCCTTGTCATATATTTTTACTGATTTCGTTTTTAATTGTCATTCGAGCCTTTAAATTTGTGCCTCAAAAATATAGTATTTGAATTTTTTACATAACTAAACGATAAATTAAAGTGACTAAAGCAGAGGTTATAACCCAAATTGCCGACCAAACTGGTATTGATAAAGCCGACGTTCAGATAACAGTTGAAGCTTTTTTTAGCGTAGTAAAAAATTCTATGGCAACTGGTGAGAATATTTATGTACGTGGTTTTGGCAGTTTTGTCAATAAAAAACGTGCTAAAAAAGTGGCCAGAAACATTTCTAAAAATACAGCCATCGTTATTGACGAACATTTTGTTCCTAGTTTTAAACCTTCCAAAGTTTTTATTGAAAAAATAAAAAGCAGTTCTAAAGTAAAAAAAGTTAACTCCTAACTATTTTTTTTATAACTGATCTTAACAGGGTTTAATGACAAAATCCAGAATTCTTCTTTTCGTTCTGATTGTTGCTTGTACAATCGCATTGTACATGTTGCCTCGTTATGTGGTTAATAATTCTAAGGATGAGGTTCAAAATAGCGAAAATTCAGATCCGGAACATCAAGATTTGTCGATCGTGAATGGCCACAGTCATGATTTTGAAATACCGGACTCATTGTTAATCGTTTTTAATAGATTTTATGAATCCTATAAAAATGCTGAAAATCAGGAAAAAAGGTTTATATTTGCAGACTCTTTGGCAAATGCCTATAAAACTGTCGGAAAATTGGACAGTATGGCGAAATATTTAGAGATAAAAGCAATTGAAAATCCAACATTAGAAAATTTTATAATTGCTGGTGATGGATATTATGAGGCTTTTAATTTTGCTGTAGATAAATCAAAGAGTGCTTTCCTCGCAGGAAAGGTTCAGGAATATTACAATAGGGTTTTAAACGAAAACCCACTTTTATTTGACATAAAATCAAAACTTGCCATGACTTATGTGGCCGGATCTAACCCAATGCAGGGTATTATGATGCTTCAGGAAGTATTATCAAAAGATCCTAACAATGAAGTGGCAATATACAATTTGGGAATGTTAGCCATCACTTCAGGCCAATATGAAAAAGCAATAGAACGTTTTGAAAAACTAACCCAGTTGGACCCAAAAAATCCTGAAGCTCAATTTTATTTAGGCTATTGTTTTTTTGAACTTGGGAAAAAGGATGAATCTAAAGTTTATTTTCAAGAAGTATTGGATTTGGAAATAAGTGGAGATTTAGTTAAAGCATCAGAAGATTATTTAAAAAGAATTAATTAATAGAAATTTTTGAAATTATGCCTTGCGGTAAGAAAAGAAAAAGACATAAAATTGCTACTCACAAAAGGAAAAAGCGATTAAGAAAAAATAGACATAAGAAGAAATAATTATCTTCTTGGATTATTTATAGAGGGCTTCTAAAATAAAAACAAATTAATGGCGTCGAGTAGTGAGTTAGTAATTAATTCAACTCAGAATGGATGTCGAATAGCCCTTTTAAGAGATAAAAACCTCATTGAATATCACAATGAGGAAAATGCAAATAAGTTCACTGTTGGTGATATTTATTTAGGGACTGTTAAAAAAGTAGTTCCGGGTTTGAATGCTGCATTTATAGATATAGGCTATGAAAAAGATGCCTTTCTGCATTATTTAGATCTCGGCCCTCAGGTAAGTTCACTTAATAAATTTACAAAATTTGCATTAACAGGTAAACATCCTTCATATGATCTGGGTAAATTCAAGAATGAGCCAGACATAAATAAGCTTGGTAAAATAAGTCAGGCTTTAACTAAAAACCAAAAGATTCTGGTCCAGGTTGTGAAGGAACCTATTTCTACAAAAGGGCCTCGTCTATCTTGTGAGTTGTCATTGGCAGGGAGGTACATTGTACTCGTACCTTTTTCAAATGCTGTCAGTATATCAAAAAAGATATCAAATAGTGATGAGCGAAAGCGATTGCTAAGATTGATATCCTCCATAAAACCAGAAAATTTTGGAGTAATCATACGCACTGTTGCAGAAAAAAAAGATGTCGCAGAGCTTGATCGTGATCTTCGGAATCTTGTGGATAAATGGAAGGAAGGAATTAAAATCCTAAAAAAAGCCAATCCAAATGACAAGATAATCGGTGAAATGAGCCGCGTCTCAGCATTGCTTCGTGATGTGCTTAATGAAACTTTTGATAGCGTCATTGTTGATGACAAAGTGATTTATGAAGATCTCAAGCAGTTTACCAAAGAAATTGCGCCAGATAAAGAAAAAATAGTAAAGTTCTATACAGGAAAGGCTAAAATTTTTGAAAGTCATGGCATAGAAAAGCAGTTAAAATCACTATTTGGAAAGTCGATCAGCCTGGCAAATGGAAGTGGTTATTTGATCATTGAGCATACAGAGGCACTTCACGTAATCGATGTAAATTCAGGTAATAAATCTGCTGTAGAATCTGACCAGGAAAGCACAGCTTTGAAAACAAATCTGGAAGCTGCTAAAGAGATTGCAAGACAGCTCCAATTGCGTGACATGGGTGGAATCATTGTGATCGATTTCATCGATATGCGAAGAGCAGAAAATAAACGACTTCTATTTGATAAAATGAAGGAGTTTATGAAACACGACAGATCGAAATTCACGGCGTTACCATTATCCAGATTTGGATTAATGCAAATCACCCGTCAACGTGTTCGACCTGAAATGAACATTAAAACCACAGAAATTTGTCCAGCATGTGGAGGTTCTGGTAAAATTGCACCATCCATTTTGATTTCGGATCAGGTTGAGAGGGATTTGGATTTTCTATTAAGCAAACAAAATGAAAGCAGCATTACAATAAGTATGCATCCTTATCTTAATGCATACTTTACCAAAGGATTGATCTCAAAAAAATTAAAATGGTATTTTAAGTATCATAAAAAAATCGCATTAATTCCGGATTCTTCCCTGGCGATTACAGACTATATTTTTACAAATAAGCTTGGAGAACAAATAGAAATATAAGCGTACTTACCACCAAAAAGCATAAATAAAGTGAATTTCAAAATTTAATTGGAGTCACTTTATTTGTTTTATGGCTCACCTTTCCCCCCTTTTTTCATTAATGTATTATAAGTGATATTTTGTGTTCTTATGTAATAAATAAGAAAATATCAACTTTTTATAGTACTATTTTAAATTACCTTTAACTCACCTTTTAATGTATAGGCAATAAATTTTTAGCACCCATGTATAAGAAATTAACTTGGATAATTGTTGGAGTGGCCTTTTTTTATGGCGTTAATAGTTATACTGTAAAAGCACAATCAAATATTTACAAATTACATTCACTCTTCATGTACAACTTCACTAAGCATGTACAATGGCAGGAGGTGGGAGATATTTTTACAATTGGCGTATTTGGCAGTGATTTGGCACTGAAAGAAGTAAAAGAGAATTTCAATGGTAAAAAATTTTCAGGCAAAGACATCCGAGTAATTAATATTGTAGGTACAGGTGATGTGAACGCCAGTCAGATGGTTTACTTTCCGAAGTCAAATAAAAATAAGATTTTGGATTTATATGAAACGGCTAATAAAGCCAATACTCTTTTTGTTACAGAAGATAATATGATCGCGGATGGCATCCCAATAAGTTTCAAGATAAGCGGTGAAAAATTAGGGTTTATTGTGAGTAAGAAAAACCTTGACGCTTCTGGACTAAAAATTAGTTCATCATTGCTGTCACTTGCTGAAGTCGTGGAATAATTATTCTTATTGCTGAAATGTAATACTTTGATGGTAATTCCGTAACACGAGGCTATTGTTTATATCAAACCGATTCCTGAGTTCAAGAATAGTGTTATTATGTAATTTTACCGGTTCTATAGTCAGGAAACAGCAAAATGCTACCATAATACCTAATAGAAAAATCGCTATTTGAAACTTAGATTTCATAAGGTTGATGAAGTTGCAATAATTATACCATTCTTAGACTCTTGATTGTAACGGTTCAATTCGTAAAAAAAGTAGTTTGAAATCCATACTATATCATTTCTAATATGCGTCCTGAAAAAATGAAAGAAGCAAAAACAAAAGCTGGCCGTTACTGTGCATATCAGGAACGCACTCA
>JAHEMV010000582.1 GCA_024643455.1 Cytophagales bacterium | reverse complement strand
ACAAGCTATTATCCCAATTATCTTTTAAATTCAAATTATATCCCAACAAAAAATATACGTATTCCGGTAGATTCGGCTACAGTGATTAAAAATGGGATTGTGAAAGAAAAAGATGCAGATAAAATTGAACCTTATTTGGATATTACCATTGGAAATGCGGTTTATAAAAACCGTCTTTTGATGCTGGATATTATTGCCAACAATAATTGGGAGCGTCCAATCTATTTTTCAGGTGGAGCATTTGGGGATGACGACTACATTTGGATGAAAGATTATTTACAGCTAGATGGTTTGTGTTACAAATTAGTGCCCATAAAAACACCTGTCGACAAATCCAATCCTTTTGAAATGGGACGAATTGATAGCGATTTGATGTATGAAAAAGTCATGGCTTGGTATTGGGGAAATAGTGGAGAAAATATTTACTATGATACTGAAACCCGCAAAAACGGAATTACTTACAGAGGAAATATGGCGCGTTTGATTGAGCAATTAATCAATGAAGACAAATTTGATAAAGCTGAAACAGTTGCAGATCTCGCGATGGAAAAAATGCCAGTTGACGATTATGGATATTATACGTTGCTGGAGCCCTATATAAGCTCTTATTATGAAATTGGTGCTTTAGAAAAAGGACGGAAGTTGTATAAAGACGTGTCTAAAAAATATCAGGAAAACCTGACCTATTTTAGTGGCCTTACAAGAGAAAATCAAGAAAAATACATAAGTGAGATCGTGACCGACATACAACGTTACCGAGGGTTGGTAGATGTTTTGGTCATCTATAATGATAAGGATTTTGCATTTGAGGAAACTAAAAAATTCAATGATTATCTCAAACTTTTCAGCCATTTTACTGGCGAAGATGAACCTGAAGAAACATATCCTTTAGATGATAAAGATATCCCTAACGACTCTATTGACAGTATTATAAAGGCCGAAGAATAACAAGTGAAGATAACGCCAACAAAAACACCTTTTATTGTAAAAAAATTATTCCCTGATTACGTTTGGGAAATTTCAACTAAAAAAAAGGAGTTATACCTCACATTCGACGATGGTCCAACGCCTGATATCACTCACTGGGTTTTGGACACTTTAAAACCATTTAATGCAAAAGCAACATTTTTTTGTATAGGAAATAATGTAACCAAACATCCTGAAATATTCAGCCAAATAGTAAATGAAGGACACTCAATTGGTAATCACACTCATAATCATATTAAAGGCTGGAATACAGAAACAGAACAGTATTTAGGAAATGTTTCCATAGCCGAAAAAGTTATAGCAAGTCAAATGCGTCAGCCTACACCTGTCGATTTATTCCGCCCTCCTTATGGGCAAATCAAACCCAATCAGGGTAAAAAGCTAATGGCTTTGGGATATAAAATTGTGATGTGGGATGTGCTGTCTTTTGATTGGGACAATACAGTATCAAATCAGGAATGTCTTAATCACGTGATTTCAAAAAGTAAGAATGGAAGTATAGTTGTATTTCATGATAGTATAAAGGCTTCTAATAATATGAAATATGCGCTGCCGAAAGTATTGGAGCATTTTACTGAAAAAGGATTTTCTTTTAAGTCTATATCTTCTATAGATACTCTTGAATAATACCAATAAGCGTATTGGCATCTTGCTCTCCACTATGTCGCCATTTCATTTCACCACCTTTGTAGATAATCAATGTAGGCAATCCTTTTACTCTTAAAGCTTCTGCCAACTCTTTGTTCTTGTCAACATCAATTTTTATGACTTTGGCCTTATCGCCTAAAGCGGCTGCGACATCCCTTAAGACAGGATGCATTGCGGTAGATTGTTCGTTCCATTCCGTAAAAAAATCCAATAGGACCGGAATTTCAACATCTATTAACTCCCCAAATTTTGACATACTTTAAAGTTTTTAGTCAAATACTAGTATACAAATATAAGATTTCCTTACAATTATGCATTATTTGGCCCTTTTTTTAGGGTGATTACCGTAATTTCAGGCCAAATTCCTACGCGACCTGGAAATGCATGATAGCCAAATCCTCTGTTTACATTGATATATCTACCAAATTCATTGTACAATCCTGCCCATTGTTTATAGACATATTGTGAAGGGCTCCATTTAAAAAATCCTGGAATTTCTATACCCATCTGTAAACCATGGGTATGCCCACTTAAGGTCAAATGATAATTAAAATCATCTTGCTTTACTTTATATTCCCAATGTGAAGGGTCATGCGACATTAAAATTTTAAAATCTTCTTTATTAATACCATTTGATGCCAGTTCTAAATCTCCAGATTGATTAAACCCTTTCCCCCAGTTTTCAATCCCAATAAGTGCCATTTTTTGGCCTTCCTTTTCAATGTATCGGTGCTCATTCAACAATAAATCAAATCCTAATTTAGGATGCAAATTTTTAATATCCTGAAAATTCTGTACTTTGGCTTCTTCCGTTTCCCACTGTACATAATCTCCATAATCATGATTGCCCAAAATTGAAAACTTTCCAAGTGGCGCCTCTAATGTTTTAAACATATCAATCCAAGGAAGCATTTCGTCAGACTTGTTATTGACCATGTCACCTGTAAACAATATGAGATCCGATTTTTGTTCATTGATCAAATCAACACCGTACTGAATTTTATCTTTATTGGTAAAACTTCCAGAATGAATATCAGAAATTTGTGTAATGGTCATCCCATCAAAGGCTTCGGGCAAATCTTCAAAAGAAAGTTCATATTTCAAAACCTTATAGTTATATCGTCCCTGAATAATTCCATACAAAAACCCCACAAAGGGTATAGCCGCCAAGCCTAATGCTATGTTTGATATAAATGTCCTTCTACCAGGAAACGATATGGTTTCAGACGGTGACATCACTGAAAACAATTTTTGAAAAACCCTAAAAATATCTTCCCCAAACATAACTATCAGCAGTATCGCTTTTGGGATCAAAAACATCAATAAAAATCCAGAAGCGTATTGAAAGCCTAGTGTTTGTCCTAAACTTCTTGGTGTAGAGAAAATAGTATAGAAAAAATTAATATAAACAGCTAAAGCAATAATGACCCAAGACCATTTAATACCTCTACTTTTTGTTATGGTTTTAAGTGCCTGAAAAGCATAAAACTCCACAAACAAAATGATTGCTGAAATAATTAAAATATTCGTGATAATTCGGGACATTTCCAGTTTTTATCAAAGTTAATTGAATTTAAAACGTTATAGTCATTTTGAATTTA
>JAHEMV010000581.1 GCA_024643455.1 Cytophagales bacterium | reverse complement strand
GCATATTGATTAAAATCCGCTTCTATCAGTTTGTGTTTTTGTTGCCTCCAAACAAGCTCGTAAAAGGCAAGGCTGGTTTCAAGTTCTACTTTTCTGGTCACCAGCTGCTGTTCAACCTGGCTCTGATTTAATAAAAGTTTCATATAACTGGTGACTGAAGACTGATAAAAAGGAACACCTAAATCTTGTCTTAGATACCAATTATAATCGATTAATTCCGTATTGATCTGGCCATTCATATAGGAAAATTCTGTTTCTCCTAGCGTCCATCCTGTTTTTACTAAGGCTTTATGGCTTTCAATATTCAAATCAGCATTCTTCAATTCGAGATTATTTGTCTTGGCTAACTCGATAGCCTGAGAAAGGTTAACAGAAGATTCCTGACCCTGTGACAAGAATGGGAATAAGGAAGTTGAAAGAAATACGATAATGACTTTTAATCCATATTTAGAAAGCCGGTCTTTAATTTCTCCACTGTAAATCACCATATATATCACTGGCAAAACAATTAATGTTAGCAACGTAGCTGTTACCAAACCTCCGATAACCACAGTAGCTAAAGGTTTCTGTACTTCGGCTCCTGCAGATACAGAAAAAGCCATCGGGAAAAAACCCATAGCTGCCGCTGCTGCAGTAAGTATCACAGGTCTCATTCTAGCTCTGGTTCCGTCCAGAATCCGCTGTTTTATATCCGAAATACCATGTTCTTTCAGCTCATTAAAGTGAGAGATCAAAACAATACCGTTTAAAGTAGCAATACCAAATAGAGCAACAAATCCCACTCCGGCAGAAATACTGAAAGGCATATCCCTGATCCATAAAAAATATACTCCTCCAATTGCAGCAAGTGGTATGGCAGTAAAAATAATAATCGCTTGAGTTATAGACTCAAAAACGAAATAGAGCAATATAAATATCATCGCCAGGGCAAGAGGCACTACAATTTTCAATCGTCTGCTGGCATTTTGCAGGTTCTCAAACTGACCGCCATAAGTAATATAATACCCCTCAGGCAAATTAATATTTGTCTCAATAATTTGTTCTATTTCATTAACGAGTGATTCCACGTCACGATTCCGCACATTTATTCCAATAACAATCCGTCGACGAGTATCATCCCTGGAGATTTGTGCTGGTCCTCTTTTTATGCCAATGTTTGCTACTTCTGTTATGGGAATGCTGAGCCCTGATGGAGTAGCAACCATAATGCCTTTTAAATCTTCTAATGACTTTCGTTTTTCCTGGTCGAAGCGAACCACTAAATCAAACCTGCGCTCACCTTCAAATACGGTGCTTGCCCCTTTTCCAGCAAATGCAGTTTGGATCAGATCATTTATTTCCGAAACATTCAAACCATAATGCGCTAATTTTTTTCGGTCAAAGGTGACATTCATCTGCGGCAAGCCTACAATTTGTTCTACGCTTATGTCGGCAGCTCCTTTAACATTGCTAATTAGGGACTTGATTTTTGAAGCATTATCAAATAAAATCTGAAGATCCTCTCCATAAATTTTTACCGCTACGTCCGCACGAACACCTGTTATCAATTCATTAAAACGCATTTCGATGGGTTGCGTAAATTCAAATTCGACACCTGGAAAAACGGACATTGCAGTTTTCATTTTGTCTGCCAGTCCCTCTTTGGTATCGGAACTTACCCATTCTGATTTTGGCTTTAATTTGATGATAATGTCTGACATTTCCATAGACATCGGATCAGTCGGCACCTCCGCAGCACCAATTCTTGAGACTACCTGTGTTACTTCAGGAAAATTATCGAGCAGGATGCGTTCAATCTTTGTACAAAACTCAACCGTCTCGGTTAAAGAAGTTCCAGGGGTCAAAATCGGTTGCACAACATAATCACCTTCATCTAAAGTTGGGACAAACTCACCACCCATTCGGCTATAAATAAATATTCCAGAACCAAGTAAAAGAAAGGCTAATCCCAGAATAATCTTTCTGTGATCCAAAGCAAACGTTATCGTAGGCACATAAAGCATATCCAAAAAAGACATGATGCGATCGCCTAGCTTCGGTTTGGAATGTTTTTCTGGTTTTAATAATAAAGCCGATAAGGCAGGAACATATGTAAGACAAAGAAACAAAGCCCCTATTATGGCAAATGTAAAAGCCAGAGCCATTGGTCTAAACATCTTTCCTTCAATATCTGTAAGGGAAAGAATAGGAACAAAGACAATCAAAATAATAATCTGCCCAAAAAATGCTGAATTCATCATTTTGTTGGAAGCCTTTTTGGTAATATCATCTTTTGCCTCTTGACGCTCTTTGCCAGTAAGCTTTAATAATTGGTCCTGTTGACTGGTAAATTGAAAGAGCACAAATTCTACTATTATAACTGCCCCATCTATAATTATTCCAAAGTCAATTGCTCCTAAACTCATCAAATTGGCTGAGATACCAAATACATTCATAAAGGAAATAGAAATAAGCAAACAAAGCGGAATGATGGATGATACGATCAATCCTGATCTCCAGTCTCCAAGCAATATAACCACCACAAATATTACAATCAGCGCCCCAAGCACCAGGTTTTCAGTAATGGTAAAAGTAGTTTTATTGATCAACTCGGTCCGCTCGAGGAATGGATTGATCACAATTCCTTTTGGAAGGGTCGCCTGAACTTTTGCAACCCTGTCTCTGACTTCTTTGATAACCTTTCCGGAGTCAGCCCCTTTGAGCATCATGATTTGCCCCAGAACTTTCTCTCCCTGTCCATTTGCTGTGATGGCACCAAACCGGGTAGCATAGCCCATTTCCACTTTCCCCACATCACGGACCAAAACAGGAACATTATCGTTTAACTTCACGACTATATTTTCAATATCCTTAATTGTTTTGATCATTCCTTCGCCACGTACAAAATAACTCTCATGATATTTTTCGATATATCCTCCTCCAATATTTGCATTGTTCTCTTCCAGAGCTCGAAAAACATCTCCAATAGTTATATTTATGGCCGATAATTTAGCCGGATCCACTGCGACTTCGTATTGTTTTAAAAATCCTCCCCAAGTATTTACTTCCACTACTCCATGGATTCCAATTAATTGTCTGCGCACAATCCAGTCTTGAATTGTGCGTAATTCCATTGTAGAATAGACTGTATCGTATCCTGGTTCAACATCAAGAATATATTGGTAGATTTCACCTAATCCTGTAGAAATAGGTCCCATTTCAGGGATGCCATATTGCTGAGGTATGGTTTTTTGTGCCGACTG
>JAHEMV010000580.1 GCA_024643455.1 Cytophagales bacterium | reverse complement strand
TAGTATAAATCAATATATTCTATAATAATTTTTCGCTTTCTCCAAATATTCTATTATTTTTTCTTTGCCTTTTTAATGAAGAAAATAAATTATGCAAACGTTTGCATAATCTGATTCTGGAAAAATATGATAATATGTGATTTCTTACATTATCATTTTAAAACAATGATATTTTTATTCATTTGATGGGTAAAAATCATATTTTTAGAGTCCCCCCTGATTTACTTTTGTATTGAATTATATATTTCTGACAAATAAATGGTTGAATGTCTGAACTTTATAAATTCTCTTTTTTTAGTTAACAATCTATAAATAGTAATATGAAAACGTATTTATATTTCTCAGTTACACCTGAAGCATTGATAGCCTCAGGTTTGGAGCCTGAAAAATTTGGCAGCTACCTGGCAGTAGGAACGCAAAAACGAGCCCGAGGTCAAGCAGTATTTTTCGAATTGGACATTGACAAAGTGGGCGACATTGTCTCTAAAGATTATATCGATAAAAATTGTATCCCACACTCAAACGGTATCCCAAAACGATCGCTTTACCTATCCATCTATAGAGTCCTGGAGCGAATCCCATTGGAGGCTCTTAAAGGCTTATACCTCACCACAGATGATGGTAGGGTATTAAAATTGGATCAGGGTGAATTTACAGCGAAGAAAAATGAAAGCTTATTCTTATATCAGGAGCTGTGCCCTGTTACACCACGAATTGCTTCTACTCTAAGTCCAATGAAATTTGTTAGCCACGTTTGCGATCAAAAAAATAGTGTTTCTGTACCAAAACTTTTTTGTGTTCAGCTGGAGTTGGGTGAATTAGCCAACGATCCAATTGCCGGATCAGCCGACAATCTCCCTTATACCAATGTGTTCCACTTACGCGATTGTCTGGCAGGATTACTTCAAAACACAACAAAATTTACTAAGACCGTTGTGCGATTTTTTAGTGGAGACGTTCAGTACAGAACATGTAAAAATGGCTTTTTCATTGGAGACAATAAAAAAAGTCTGTTTTATCCATTTCCATCTAAAGAAGAATTAGATAAAAATCACCACGCCTGGTGGAGATCCGCGATGGTAATGGGTTTTAAATAAAATATTAACAATTAAATAATTGATATCATGAATACTATTTTTTGGCTTGTGCCAATAGCCTCGTTACTTGCTTTATCATTTGCCTTGTATTTCTATCGGCAGGTTTTTAAAGAAGATGAAGGTACGGATGTAATGAAAAAAATTGCCAATCATGTGCGGCTTGGTGCGATGGCATATTTGAAACAACAGTATAAGGTTGTTTTGATTTTTTTTATAGTTCTGACAGTTCTATTTGCAATTTTAGCCTATGGCTTTAATCTTCAAAATCCTTGGGTCCCATTTGCGTTTCTTACAGGTGGACTCTTCTCTGGAATCGCTGGATTTTTAGGAATGAAAACGGCAACTATGGCTTCAGCCAGGACTGCAAATGCAGCACGTAAATCTCTGGATGCCGGTCTTAGGATCGCTTTTAGAAGTGGTGCCGTTATGGGACTTGTCGTTGTTGGTCTTGGTTTGCTCGACATTTCGATTTGGTTTATTATACTTAATCATTTTTACCCTGCAACCGATTCACATAATATGATGATCATTACTACTACAATGCTTACGTTCGGAATGGGAGCATCTGCTCAGGCACTTTTTGCAAGAGTTGGTGGTGGTATTTTTACAAAAGCTGCCGATGTTGGCGCTGACCTTGTAGGTAAAGTTGAAGCCGGAATCCCTGAAGATGATCCTAGAAACCCTGCAACAATTGCGGACAACGTTGGTGACAACGTTGGTGATGTGGCTGGAATGGGAGCTGACCTTTACGAATCATATTGTGGCTCTATATTGGCAACGGCCGCTTTGGGTGCTGCGGCATTTATGAATTCATCAGAAATGCAAATGAAGGCAGTATTAGCGCCAATGCTTATTGCTTCCGTAGGTATTTTACTTTCTATCATTGGTATATTCGTAGTAAAAACCAAAGAAGGTGCCACGCAAAAACAATTAATGCAATCACTGGAGCGTGGAATAAATCTAAGTTCCATATTGATTGTTATTATCTCACTTGGGTTACTTTATATTTTACAAATAGACAACTGGTTGGGCATTTGGGGTTCATTAGTTATTGGCTTACTTGTTGGTATTGTGATTGGGAAAGCAACTGAGTACTATACATCTGAAGAATACTCACCGACCCAAAAAATTGCCAATAGTGCTGATACGGGTCCAGCAACCGTCATTATTTCCGGTTTGGGAATGGGAATGATTTCTACTTTAATCCCAGTCATAGCAGTTTCTATAGGCATTGTCCTTTCATTCATATCTGCTTCAGGAGGAAATCTTTCAAATATGCCAATGGGACTTTACGGAATTGGAATCGCTGCTGTTGGTATGCTTTCAACTTTAGGAATCACACTGGCAACAGATGCTTATGGACCAATCGCAGATAATGCAGGAGGAAATGCTGAAATGAGCGAACTTGGACCAGAGGTAAGAAAAAGAACTGATGCTCTTGACTCGCTGGGTAACACAACAGCTGCTACGGGAAAAGGTTTTGCTATAGGTTCTGCTGCACTTACTGCTCTTGCACTTTTAGCATCTTATATTGAAGAACTTAAAATAGGGATTGACAGGTTGATGCAAACTTCAGGTTCATACTTCTTCCCTAATGGATTTGAAGTTACAACCAGGGAACAACTTATGAGTTTGCAATTAAATGATTTCATGAACTATTTCCAGGTGCATCTAATGAATCCAATCGTATTGATTGGTGTATTCATCGGTTCAATGACTGCGTTTCTATTCTGTGGTTTAACGATGAATGCTGTAGGTAGAGCCGCCGGTAAAATGGTTGATGAAGTAAGAAGACAGTTCAGAGAGATAAAAGGGATCATGGAAGGTGAAACAGAGCCAGATTACGCAAAATGCGTTGAAATATCTACAAAGGGGGCACAGATCGAAATGGTCGTCCCTTCAGTTCTGGCGATTCTAATCCCTATTGTAGTTTGCTTAGTATTGGGTGTTGCAGGGTCATTAGGATTATTAGTTGGTGGATTATCAACTGGATTTGTTCTTGCTGTATTTATGTCCAATTCAGGTGGAGCATGGGACAATGCTAAAAAATACATTGAATCAGGTCATAAAGGTGGCAAAGGATCGGATGCTCATAAAGCTACTGTTATCGGTGATACAGTCGGAGATCCTTTCAAAGATACTTCAGG
>JAHEMV010000579.1 GCA_024643455.1 Cytophagales bacterium | reverse complement strand
CATCATGAGTGCTATCCATTTTATCCCTGGCTGCGAAAATGTATTCCCGATCTCTGGTGCTGCCGTCAAGCAAGTTTTTACCATGTAACTCATATGATGGTTTTACCTTGGCAATATCCAGAATGGTTTTTGAAATATCGAGAGTAGTCACCATGTCATCATTGACTTGTGCAGGTGGTATTTTACAAGGCCATCGAATTATGATTGGAACCTGTATTCCTCCGTCATATAAAAATTGTTTCCCCCTTGGCATGCAACGTCCATTATCTCCGATGATAAAAACTACCGTATTTTCAGCAAGACCTTCTTCATCCAACCTGGCCAGTACAGCACCAACCTGCTTATCTACCAATTGCATTGCTTCCAATCCATTGGCCCAATCCCGTTTTGCAAGATCAGTCTGCGGATAATAAGGCGGCAACAATACCTCATTAATATCTATTGGATGTTCCGCATCTCGATTCCATCTTCGATGCGTTCCTGTAAAGGTTAATTGAGCAAAAAATGGCTGACCTTCCTGACGCTCCTTCCAATCATTGCCCTGATAAACTGGCCTATCAAGAGTGAAGTTAAGGTCAGTTTTTCTAGCTTCCATAAAACAGGTAAAATATCCAGATTCTTCCAGTAGATGTGTAATTGGTTTTATACCGTAAGGTAAGGGGCTTTTTCTAAAGCCGGAACCGCCATCAGTACGATGCTGATTTGCTCCAATATAATTTTGATGAAATCCAGTAATCATTGCTGAACGGGAAGGAGAACAAACTGGAGCTGTGCAAAAAGAGTTGATAAATCGCATTCCTTCCTCAGCCACCCGATCTACATTCGGCGTACTAATACCCTTTTCTCCATAGCATGAAAGTTGATATCCCCAATCTTCCAGCATAATCCATACAATATTTGGACGTTTATCCTGCTGCTTTGGAACTGTACAATTTTGGAAAAGAAAACAGTATGTTGAAATTAATAGGAGCGCAAATACTTTCATATTTAGAATAAATAGTTCCCTGTTTATTTAGGCAAAACAAGTTTTATTAAATCAATTTAGAAATCTGATAACAATATCATATATAATCTTTTGTAGACTAAATCAACAAAATGGATCACCTAATAAAAATGATATATAGTGTATTAAATTTTAAGTTAATTTTAATTATAAATTTTAAATAGAGCTAGAGTTTTTCATACATTTGAATGACCATAAAACCTAATGAAATTCATAATCAAACAGCGATATGAAAAATTTTAGACTCATCCCGATCTTATTCATTTTTGTATTTTTTTCTCCTTATAATTCTATTTGTCAGGATACGTTAAAAATACATGAATTTATCCCTAGAAAAAATGTATTACGATATAACCTCACACCACATATTTTAGGTTTTAAAAGTGCAATATTCGGATATGAGCGAGTGGTTAAGCCAAATCAAACATTTTCGATAAATGCCGGATTATTAAGCCTAGGCCAATCCGGAAAAAAAGAAAATGCAGACTATCAGATTACTAAAACAATGTCAAGCAATGGTTGGCATATAGCAGTAGATTATAGATTTTATTTAAAAAGAGAAAATAAAGATCCTGCACCTCACGGAGTTTATATTGCACCTTATTACAGCTTATATAATTTCAATCATAAAAATGCGTTTGAAAGCTTCTCCAATCCTAATAATGAGACAAGAATAAACGCGAAATTAAATATTAACAACATTGGAGTTGAATTGGGATATCAATTCATAATTAAAGACCGATTTACAGTTGACATGGTCCTGATGGGTCCTTCTTACTCTAGTTATGATTTAAATATGACCTTTGATACAGGATTTGAACCACCTGATGGAGAGATCGATGACACGCTTGCAGCTTTACGAGATATTTTATTCACAAAATATCCCTGGATGAAAACTTTAGTTGATGAAGGAAAAATCGATTATAAAGGTAAAAGAACACACTGGGGATTGGGTTTCAGATATGTACTCCAAGTTGGTTTCCGGTTTTAAGCTGGTTGGTTTAAACCGAATTCTAATCAGCGGTAATTTCTAGGTTATTCATTCATAAACAGAAAAGCTGAATAAACCAAAAAAGAGATAAGCAATACTCCAGCTTCCCATCTATCCAATCGTTTCTTTTGTCCGGTAAACATGGCGACAAATAAAAACAATGTCCCTCCAGCAAGTACATATAAATCCAGATCAAACTTTGGTTCATAGGTTATTGGTCGTATCAATGTACTTACTGAGAGGATAAGAAAAATATTAAATATGTTAGATCCGATAATATTTCCTACCGCAATATCATTGTTCTTTTTTAGCACTGCCACTACCGAAGTCACTAGCTCAGGTAAAGAAGTGCCGGCAGCAACAATGGTCAATGCAATAATTTTTTCGCTTACACCCATAGAAGTTGCTAGTAGAATGGCATTATCAACCACCAATTTCCCGCCAAAAATTAAAAAAACAAGACCAAAAAATATTAAACTCCAAAGTTTCAGTGTAGACAATTGATGTTGACTTAGCTCATACTCAACATTTTCATTTTGGAGTTGTCTGTAAATGTAGAACATAAAGACTCCAAACATGAAAATCAGCATAAACCCATCTAACCTTGAAAGCATCCGTGGCCCTTCATCGAATAAATTAAATGTTAAGATAAATAATATTATTGCTGCTAATAAAGACAAGGGTATTTCTTTCCAAACCGTACTGGACTGAACAACCAAAGGTGCTATGAGACCTGTGATACCAAGAATCATATACAGATTAAAAATATTGCTCCCGACAACATTACCAACTACAATTTCCTGATGGTTTCCTATGGATGCAAAAACATTCACTACCAATTCCGGAGCTGATGTTCCAAATGCCACAACAGTTAGCCCAACGGTCAAGTTCGATACATTATATTTTCTCGCAAGTGCCGATGCGCCGTCAACAAACCAATCAGCTCCCTTAATTAATAGGCCAAATCCTAACAATAAAATTACTCCTTGAAAAATCATTTAGATCACATTAAATCAGAGCAAATAACGGTAAATGTGAGTATAGGTTGTGATACTTAGCTTATATAAATTTCTGATCTTTTTGATATCGATCAATCATAAGCCAACCGTTGATAAAATTAGTTAATCCTGTTAAAACTTGGGCTTAATATTTCCAAGTCCGGCAAAGGTCGAGGGATAAAGTATCCCGTCTTTCAATTTAAATAAATCCTCAAAAGGATCTTCTAATAGATCCAGGTGACCATCAAGGTCGGCATA
>JAHEMV010000578.1 GCA_024643455.1 Cytophagales bacterium | reverse complement strand
TGAGAAAATTTATTTTAATACTCGCAATTCCTGCATTGATAGCAGCGTGTTCCAAAAATGAAAACAATCCAACAGATTTTAATGTACTTAAAAATTTACCAGTCGATACAGGAGGTGTACAGCAGGCACATATCTTAGAATCGACAAGTTCGCCTTATGGATTTTATGCCTATACGCCGAGTGCATATACTGATGATGGCCCAGATTTTCCATTATTGATTTTCCTTCATGGGTCCGGAGAGAAAGGTAATAGTGCGACAGATCCCATAAAACTTGATCTTGTACTTAGGAATGGACCGCCTATGTTAATTAAGAAAGGCAGTTGGAATCCGACCTATCCAATGATTGTTGCCTCACCCCAGTGCCATGACAGTGGCTGGAATGCTCAAAAAATCCATGATTTTATCGGATACCTGATTGACCATTATCAGGTAAATAAAAAACGAATTTATATAACTGGTCTTAGTATGGGTGGATATGGAACCTTTAGTTATGTTGGTACTTATGGCGAAGAAAGTTATGCAGCAGCATGTGTGCCTGTTTGTGGCGGTGGGAATACAAACCAGGCAAAGAATTTTATAAACATACCAACCTGGATTTTTCATGGTGACGCAGATGGAACGGTTTCTGTAAATAACTCCATAAATATGTTTAATGCAATTAATGCTCTAAACCCATTGCTTAAAGCTAAACTTACTATTTATCCTGACGTTGGACATAATTCATGGTCTATGACCTATGATGGGACTGGAATGGGAACAGAGCGAAGTGATTATGACGATTTTTCACAAAGTATTTACGACTGGATGTTTCAATATCAAAAGGAATATGCTACTGAAGATGGTCTGTAATTACTTGGATCTTAAATAAAAACCTTTTTCAGAAAGCCTTTACCCTCCGAAATCCGCAGCTTTATCTTTGTATTTTCTTCCCTTTTTCTAAAAATTAAAATGGAAATAATATGATTTTTTGAGTCATTTATGAATTTCATACCTGTAGACGAAGTTCGATAACCTTACAGAAATTAGACTATCGTCGCAATTTTCAGAATTCGCCATTTCAATTATTTTTTATACTAAATGTCCAATAAATCCATGGAATTGGATAACATTTTTTCCTTTTGGATCAATTTGGTTTTATGGTAAGAATATTTTTCTGTTTTCGGAGAGTCAGGCTTACATGATGTTATTGCCCTTGAAACTGCCTTATTTTTTTCTAAAGCCAATTCAACTATAATTTTGCATAAACCAAAAAAGAAACAGATGAAAAAATTAATTTTTATTCTTGCTCTTACTTTACTTTTTGCAGCATGTTCCGTTGAGGAAAATGCGCCAACAGATTTTAACGTCTTAAATAATTTGCCAGTAGATACTGGAGGAGTCCAGTCAGTGTACAACCATCAGTCAACAAATGCGCCATACGGATTTTATGCTTATACACCAAGTTCATATAATGTTGATGGTCCCAATTACCCTCTTTTAGTCTACCTGCATGGATCTGAAGAGATAGGGGATAGCGCAATTGATCCAACTCAACTTAGCAAATTAATGCAGAGTGGCCCACCTATGCTTATTGGACAAAACAACTGGGATCCAACTTATCCTATGGTTGTTGTTTCACCACAGAGCCATGAAACGAATTGGGAAACTGATAAAATCCATGATTTAATCTCTTATTTAATTGATCATTTCAAGGTAAATGAAAAGCGAATTTATTTGATTGGTTGTGGTATTGGAGGCGATGCAGTATTTCGTTATGCACGTGAATATTCGAACGATAGCTACGCGGCAGCCTGTGTGCCTATTTTCGAGGATGAAAAAATTATTAAAGCCAAAAATTTTTCAAAAATCCCTACCTGGATGCTCCGTGGAAGTGCAGAAGGAGGTGTAGCAGTAAATACATCCATAAAGACAAAAGAAAATATCAGTGTTCTTAGTCCAATGCAGAAAGTTAAAATTTCAACTTATTATGTAGGGGATGATTATTCTTGGCCCATTTCAAATGTGGATACGGATATGGGAATTGAGGATAATGACATCATGGCATTTTCACAAAGTATTTATGATTGGATGTTTCAATTTGAAAAGGATTGAGCTTCTGAGGAACTTTTAAAGTTTTTCGCCCGATGAGAAAAATGTAAAAAAGGATCGCTGTAACTATTCAACGGTCCTTTTTTAGTATAATTTATAGCCTAATATTCTTTTCTAAGGTGATAATACACCTCACTCCATTTCAACTCATTTTTGAAATGTCGCAAGTTGGTGTCCTGGTCGATTACGGTGAGTTCTATATCAAACATATCTGCAAAGTCTTCCATAAATTCAGTATTTACCGCTTGGCTATAGCAAGTATGATGCGCTCCTCCAGCATGTATCCAGGCTGCAGCTGCAATTTTTAAATCAGGCTTTGGTTGCCATAATACCCGCGCTACAGGGAGTTTGGGTAATGGCGCTTCTACATCAATGGCTTTGACTTCATTCACCAATAATCGAAAACGATTACCCAGATCAATGATGGAGGCATTGATTGCATCTCCAGCGGGGGAATCAAATACAAGTCTTACGGGATCTGCTTTTCCTCCAATTCCTAAAGGATGAACCTCACAACTTGGTTTTCCTTTGGCGATTGACGGACAAATTTCAAGCATGTGAGAACCTAGTACGCTACTGTTCCCTGGTTTGAAATGGTACGTGTAATCTTCCATGAATGAACTGCCTTCTTTCATGCCCGTGGCCATCACTTTCATGGCTCGAACCAACGCCGCAGTTTTCCAGTCCCCTTCAGCACCAAACCCATATCCATCTGCCATCAATCGTTGTGAAGCAATACCGGGAAGTTGGGTAAGTCCATGCAAATTTTCGAATGTATCCGTATATCCTTTAAATCCGCCATCTTCCAGGAAAGCCCGTAAACCCAATTCAATTCTGGCGGCTTCTTCCAATGAAGCTCGCTGAACACCTCCTGGACGCATCGTTTCCATCATTCTATATTGGTCATCGTACTCTTTTACCAATTTTTGTATTTCAGCATCGGTTACTCTGTTTAAAAAAGCAACAACATCTCCTAATCCGTAACCATTTACTGAATAACCAAATTTGATTTGTGCAGATACTTTGTCCCCTTCGGTAACTGCGACCTGACGCATATTGTCACCTATCCTGGCGATTTTCATTCCTTGCATATCGTATTTTGCACAAGCAACGCGAGACCAGATATTAATTTTCTGTATCACTTCATCGTCTTTCCAATGCCCGACAACGA
>JAHEMV010000107.1 GCA_024643455.1 Cytophagales bacterium | reverse complement strand
AAATATTTTTTTCTTTGCATATCTGTCCAATCTTTTTAATAAATAACTTATCACCTAGATTGACTCCTCCTTCGCCTTGCACACATTCCAGAAATATGGCCTTCGTATCTTCCTCTATTTGCTCCAAAGCATCAATATCATTGTATGGGAGTTGTTTAAATCCCTCTGGCAAGGGTCCGAAACCTGCCTGAAAAGCCTCTTTTCCCATAGTTACAGTAGCAATAGATCGCCCATGAAAACAACCCGAAAAATAAATAATCGAGCCATTTTTACCTTTTTCTGCGCCGAATTTTCTAGCAATTTTTATTGCTGCTTCATTGGCTTCCAACCCGGAGTTGCAAAAAAACACACGGTCATAGCCGGAAACTTCAGTGATAAGTTTCGCAAGGCTGCTCTGTGGAATATTATAATATAAATTTGAAATATGAATTAAATTTTCAGCTTGATCTTTGATAGCCTGGACTACTTTTGGATGGCAATGCCCAATATTATTAACTGCAATCCCTGCAAGGCCATCCAAATAGGATTTTCCTTCCGTATCATAAACCCTCGTCCCTCTTCCTTTAATCAATGTCAATGGAAATCGACGATAGGTCTGAAAATGCTTTTCATCGTAAAGCGTTTGGATTTTGTCAGCTAATTGTGTCATTGTGTTATATCGAAATATTTACTGTAACGCCATAACTATGGATCACAGGATTACAAATATACTATTTTTATAAAAAGCAGCTTGTTAGCGAGTATTTCTAAGTGAAAAGATCAAGCGGATTTTTGTTGCGCCAATGCTTCTGAATAAAAACCGGATATTACTTTAGTCAGTTTCTCAAATTCCAATAAAAATCCATCGTGTCCATAGACTGAATCAATTTCTTTATATTGAGCATCGGGCACATGGTTTGCAAGGTACTTTTGCTCGACAGTTGGAAAAAGAATATCATTGTCGATGCCGAGAAATAAACTCTTTGCCTTTATGGTTGCTAATGCTTTTTCCAGCCCTCCTCTGTCTCTTCCTATATTTTGAGAATCCATGGCTTTTGAAATGATCCAGTATGAAAATGCATTGAAGCGCTTTGTCATTTTTTCTCCCTGGTAGTTTTGATATGATGAGGCTTTGAAGTGATCATAAACCATATCCGTTGTTTCATGCTGCTTTTGTTCGTAGCAAACATAATTTCGATAAGATAACAGACCGACAGCCCTGGCAGCCTTCATCCCTTCCAATCCAGCCAGTTCATTGTTTTCCTTCCAGGTTTGGTCTGCTGCAATAGCCATGCGCTGAGTTTCATTAAAAGCAATAGCCCATGGTGAATGTTTAGCATTGGCACCAATGGCTATTAGATGATCAAATCGCTTCGGATCTCTTACCGCCCATTCGATTGCCTGCTGTCCGCCCATTGAGCAGCCAATGACCGTATGGATATGTTCAATATTGAGATGTTCGCGAATCAGATCATAACTGTTCACAATGTCTTTATTGGTTAGCAATGGAAATTCATGAAAAAATGGTGTTCCAGTTTCAGGATTTTCTGACAAAGGACCGGTAGAGCCATAACACCCTCCTGGCATATTGACACATACAACAAAATGTTTTTTTGGATCATACAATTTTCCATCGCCAAAAAGACCGCTCCACCACTCTGTAAAATCTGAGTTACCTGAAAAAGCATGACACACCCAAATTACATTACTTTTATCCTCATTAATTTTGCCATATGTCGTATAAAATAGTTGAAGTTCCGGAAGATATTCTCCGGATTCCAGCTGATATTTTTTGTTATAGTGAAAAACCTTATTAGTTACCATTTATTTAGCTTTTAGATGTTAGTTGTCGGTATAAAACCGACAACTAACAAAACCATTTGCAAATTTATATTATACCGTTTCAGGCTTAAATACCTTTTTGAAAGCCTGTGAAAAATCATTTTTTATATCATCAATATGCTCAAAACCCACAGAAACACGTAACTGCGATGGCAATACACCTGAGGCTAACTGTTCGGTATCAGTTAGCTGTTGATGTGTAGTTGATGCAGGATGAATAATCAACGTTTTGGCATCTCCGACATTGGCAAGGTGGCTGACAAGCTTAAGCGAATCAACTAGTTTTGCAGCTTTCTCTCTTCCTCCTTTTACAACAAAACTCAACACACCTCCAAATCCTCTATCGAGGTATTTCTTGGCCAAATCATGATATTTACTTGATTTTAAACCAGGATAATTTACGCTTTCCACATATTCATGGTTTTCGAGCCATTTTGCCAGCTCAAGTGCATTGGATACCGTACGCTCAACCCTTAATGAAAGTGTCTCCAATCCTTGTATAAAAAGAAAGGCATTGAACGGACTCATACACGGGCCAAAATCACGTAATCCTTCAACCCTTGCTCGAATGATAAAAGCAATATTGGGCATACCCAGTGGATTTCCTTCTCCAAAAGTTTCCCAAAATTTCAATCCATGGTATCCCTCTGATGGTTCAGTGAATACCGGGAATTTTCCATTCCCCCAATTGAAATTTCCTGCATCGATGATTATACCTCCAATGCTGGTACCATGACCACCAATCCATTTTGTTGTGGATGAAACCACGATATTAGCCCCATGTTTGATGGGTTGGGCAATACATCCACCTGCTCCGAATGTGTTATCGACAATCAAAGGAATCCCATGTTTTTTTGCTAATGCCGCAAATGCCTTAAAATCAGGAATATTAAATTCAGGATTTCCGATGGTCTCTAAATAAATTGCTTTTGTTTTGTCATCAATCAGTTTTTCAAATGCTTCGGGAGTATCTTCAGCTCCAAACCGAGCATCAATTCCTATGCGCTTAAATTGTACTTTAAACTGATTGTAGGTGCCACCATAAAGATGACTAGTTGAAACAAAATTTTCTCCTGCCTGCAGGATATTGGAGAGCGCAATAAACTGAGCTGCTTGTCCTGATGATACCGCTAATGCTGCGACTCCACCTTCCAGCGCTGCGATTCTTTTTTCCAGCACATCATTGGTCGGATTCATGATCCGTGAATAAATATTTCCAAATTCCTTTAATGCGAAAAGATTTGCGCCATGCTCGGAATTGTTAAATACAAAAGATGATGTTTGATAAATAGGTACAGCACGTGATCCTGTTGTTGGATCTGGCTCCTGTCCAGCATGAAGTTGTAATGTTTCAAATTTTAATTCTGACATAGTAAAATAGTTTTGGTTAAAATATAGTTTTGGTTCTCTGAAATTCCTGAATGAGTGCAGGTTCACTCTTTGCCAAGCAACATGGAGATGGTATACCGCTTAGCAGTATCGCATACGCCTATATTCCATAACAGTTGCATTTAGCAACGAAATGGAAAACATCTTTGCAATGGAAGCAAAAAGATTGTGCTGAAGTACGGTTTGTAAATTTTTCATAAACGTTCAATTTATATTCTTCCAGTAAACCTGGAATCAGGAATTAGCACCTTGGCACTTGCCACCAGGTTGCTAGGGTTTCAATGAGCCTGTCTCTCCACCCTTCTTTATAAATCAATTACTACGAATTGACTTGGGAATGCAATGATAACAGAATAGTGTAAATTTTCCAAATCAGGAATGATTTGAAATTAGTATAACGATCACTCCTTTTGGAATTGCATTTTTTAGTTGCTCTTACAAAAAAATGCAGGCCATATAAAATATTAGCCTGCATTTTTAATTTTGGCTATGGAATTATGACAATTTTTGACCGACTTTTTCCAAAAGGGCCTTTGTCAGTTTTATCGCCTGATCTTCGTTTGTTTCTGATCCTGATTCGATACCGACATGTCCTTTGTATCCTGCGTCTTTCACGATTTTCATCATTTTATAATAGTCCGTTTCAACACAATTTCCTTCAGCATCAAATGCACTTGCTTTGGCACTCACTCCTTTAGCAAATGGCATCATCTCAGTTA
The DNA here is from genome assembly GCA_024643455.1 of Cytophagales bacterium. GTDB lineage: Bacteria > Bacteroidota > Bacteroidia > Cytophagales > Cyclobacteriaceae > JAAUQL01. The sequence goes on along the minus strand of JAHEMV010000107.1, from coordinate 8,316 downwards.
CGCCCTTATACCGATCATATTCTTCGGCGCATCCATCAGGCCCTCGTTTTATGCAGAAATTTCCAAAATCAGGTAAGGTTCCACAAGAAGGTTTGTTTACCTGCTTCATCACGTCAGTTAACCAAACACCATTTGACGAAAATCCACCATGATTTTCTACAATAATTCCTATACCATAAGGCTCTGCAAATTCGGTCAATCTACTCAATCCATCAACAGCTGCTGCTTTTCCTTCCAAAGGATCACTAGATGTGGCATAAGCATTGACCCGAATAGAATGACAACCAAGAAATTTGGCCGCTTCCACCCATTTGTAATGATTTTCAATGGCCACCTTTCTTTTTGCCTCATCAGAATCTGCGAGATGTCCTTCACCATCAATCATAATCAATACATTCCGTACATCCAGATCTGTTGTTCTAGATTTCAATTCTTTAAGGTAACTTTCATCATTCGCTTTGTCTTTAAAAAACTGATTGACATATTCCACTGCGTGAATACCAAAATCATTTTTTGCTTTTGAAGGAAATTCCATGTTGGTCAATTTTCCGGAAAAAAGAGTCCGATTCAAAGACCATTCTGCTAAAGATATTTTGAAAAACAGGTCTGAATTTGGATTAGCCATAACTTGATTATTTTTGCCTAAAATTGATAGGGTAGAAATTGCTGAAAGCCCAATGATTCCCTTTCCACTATCTCTGATAAAAGATCGTCTTGTTACATTCATAATTTTTAGTTTTGAAAGGATTAAATATAAAAAATATCCATCAAAATGACCATAAATTCATCTGCTGATTTATTTCCATGATATTATGCGTGTAAAAAAATGAATTGTAAATTTGCTCACACGAATATTTTCGAAATTAAAATTCCTAACACAACTAATAGTTAAAACCAATTTGGCATGAGATTAATCGAGGTTACGGATCAACAATCAGCAAAGGAATTCATATTATTCCCGGTTTCATTATACAAAAATGAACCACACTGGATCAGACCCATTGATAAGGAACTAAATAATGTTTTTGATAAAGAGCAAAATAAGTACTTTAGAAATGGCGAGTTGGTTCGGTGGATCTTAAAAAACGACTCGAATGAAGTAATTGGAAGAGTTGCAGCTTTTGTCAACAAAAAAACTGTTAAAAAAGACAATGATCAACCTACTGGAGGAATGGGCTTTTTTGATTGTATTAATGACAAAAAAAGCGCATTTATGCTTTTTGATGCTTGCAAAAAATGGCTCGAAGCACAGGGTATTGAAGCCATGGATGGTCCAATAAATTTTGGTGATCGCGACAAATGGTGGGGATTGCTTGTGAAAGGTTTTGAAATTGACCCCAACTACAATTGCAACTATAATTTTCCTTACTACCAGGAGCTCTTTGAGGCCTATGGATTTCAAACCTATTTTGAACAGATTACCTTTGTTCGTAAAACCTTGGATCCTTTAAATCCCAGGTTGCAAGAGAAAGCCCAAAGAATATTTCAGAATCCAAAATATTCATTTAGCCATATAAAACTGAAGGAAATCGACAAATACACAGAATATTTTCATGAAGTGTATAATGCTGCTTGGGCCAGTCACAAAGGAGTCCCCCAACTTTCTCTACAAATGGCTAAACACCTCATGAAGCAAATGAAGCCTATAATAGATGAAAAAATAATGTATTTCGGCTTTTATGAAAACAAACCTGTCGCGTTTTTTATAATACTCCCTGAAGTGAATCAAATTTTTAAATACCTCAATGGCAAATTAGATCTCATTGGTAAACTGAAATTTGCGTGGCATACATGGAGAAAAACAAATAAAAAAATGGTCGGGATGATTTTTGGAATCGTTCCTGAACACCAGGGAAAAGGTGTGGAAGGAGCTATAATTGAAGCGGTACGATTGCGTGTTCAGGGGGATTATCAACGCTATGAAGATTTTGAAATGAACTGGATTGGCGATTTCAATGTGCGCATGATCCATGTCGCCGAACAGGTTGGTGGGGAAAGAGGTAAAATCCATAAAACCTATAGATATCTTTTCGACCAGACCAAGCCATTTAAGCGTATGCCTTTTATCGGTGAACGAAAGGAAATAATAGAGGTAGAAAGTTAAGTACGCTGATCAGCACATTTTAGCATAACTACCCAACCATTTGATATCTTTTTTATGCTTTTCAAATACACGGGCAATATGTTCATCATCGATGTGCCCATCAATATCGATATAAAAATAGTACTTGAAGGTTTTTCCTTTTTTGGCTGGACGACTTTCCAGTTTCGACATATTAATACCCGCATTATAAAAATCTTGCAACAACATCATCAAACTTCCGGGTTTATCAGATGTTTTTGCTAAAAGACTTGTTTTATCATTTTCGCTTTGTTGGTTTTTTATGTCTTTGCTGATAATTAAAAAGCGTGTAAAGTTATCTGTAGAGTCCTCAATATTGTCAAACATAATCGGTACTCTATGCATTCGAGCAGCAATATGTGAACACATTGCTGCACTGCCATCCTCTCGAAGTGCAATCTTAGCTGCTTTGGATGTAGAATTTACCGGAATGTATTCTATTTTGGATCCATTAAATGATTCGTTCAGAAATTTTTTGCATTGCATAAATCCAATATCCTTGGAATAAATCTTCTTTATATCCTGAAGATTTTCACATCGTGTTGCAAAAGCAAAATGAATCGGCAATGGTATCTCAGCAGTAATATGCAAGTCCGTTAAACCCAACAGATCTATAGTTTCACTTACGACTCCTTCCTGATTATTTTCTAAAGGTACTACACCAAATCGAGCTCTTTCCGTATCAACGGCCTCAAAAACAGATTGAATGGAATCCAAAGCAAGGTATTTACTCATCGCTCCAAACCTACTTTCGGCCGCTTGGTGGGTAAAACTTCCCTCAGGGCCAAGATATGCTACCAATTCCGGCAATTCAAAATTTCTACTAATAGCAAAAATTTCCATAAAAATCGCCTCTATAGCTGTTCTGCTTAACAAACCACGGTGATTTTTATAAAGGCGGTCTATAATACTTTTCTCTCTTTCTGGTCGGTAAACAGCAGTCCTATTTGACTTCTTCAGGGCACCAACCTCTTTTATGATTGCCATTCGTGCATTGAGTACCTCAATCAATTGATTGTCGATATCATCAATTTTTTTTCGTAAGTCGTCTAAGGAATTGTCTTGCATATTCGAAATTTTATTTCCTTCCCCCTGAAAAAAGGAAACAAAACTATCTATTTTTTGTGATTTAACAAATTTGCGGTATAATTGGAAAGTTTCCGATAATATTCCATTTTTCTCCTCTTTTAAGACAACATTTACTTATTCTCATTTGCTATGACCATCGATGAACTGAAGGCTGAACTCACACAATTGAAAGATGAAAAGTATCATCTGCTCAAACTAATAAACCATGATATCCGATCACCATTTAACCGAATTTATGCTTTGCTCCAATTATTTGAAATGGAAAATGGCAAGGCTACCAGTCAGCAAAAGGAATACATTGATTCCATGTATTTGTCCATTTTAAGTGGATTGGAAATGATCCAAAACCTAAGAGACATGCGTGAAATTGATGCTGGTAATGTCGATGTGGAAAATACCAGTGTTGATTTGGTTCAAATAGTTCAAAAATCCATCAGAACTTTTTCAAAACAATTAGAGCTTAAAAGAATAAAAATTAATGCTGATTTTATAGATGCAAATGTTACTATTGAAACAGACGATTATTATGTGCAGCGGATTATAGAAAATGTACTCTCCAATGCTATTAAATTTTCTAAACATGGCAAAGAAGTCAACATCAAGATATACAAAACAGTGAATGAAATAGAAATATCCATTCAGGATTTTGGAGAAGGGATTAAACCTGATGAAGAACACCTGCTATATCAAAAATTTAAAAAACTTTCCAGTTTAGCTTCTGGAGGCGAAGGATCACTTGGATTGGGTTTATGTAATACAGTTTTCTTTTTGGGTAAATTAAAAGGAACTATTAGTTTGAAGAGAACACAGGATCCTGGATCAACTTTTGTAATAAAACTGCCAATAGTATAGGAATAATATCATTTGATAATACTCATCAAATATTCTCCATATCCACTTTTTAGTAATGGCGTTGCCAATTCCTGTAATTGTTGTTTATCAATAAACTTCATCCGATAGGCCGTTTCTTCTATACTTCCAATTTTCAATCCCTGACGTTCTTCGATTACTTGTACAAAAGTGCCTGCCTGCATCAATGAGTTAAATGTACCTGTATCTAGCCAGGCTGTACCTCTATCTAAAATTCCTACACTGAGCTTGCCTTGGCTTAAATAAATTTTATTTACGTCTGTAATTTCATACTCTCCTCGCTTACTGGGCTTCAACTCTTTTGCAATTTGAACGACATCGTTGTCATAGAAATATAAACCAGGTACAGCAAAATTTGTCTTTGGTTTTTCAGGCTTTTCTTCGATTGAAATTGCTTTCAGGTCATCATCAAAATCGACAACACCGTATCGCTCGGGATCATTCACATGGTATGCAAAGACCACACCTCCATCTGGATCGCTATTCGATTGAAGCAGTTTAGACATTGCGCTTCCATAAAAAATATTGTCTCCCAAAATTAATGCGGCTTTTTCATTTCCTATAAATTTTTCTCCAATAACGAAAGCTTGAGCTAATCCATTTGGAATTTCCTGAACAGCATACGAAAATTCACAACCATATTTTTTACCATCACCCAACAGTTTTTCAAACATGGGTAAATCGTGAGGTGTAGAAATAACCAGGATTTCCCTTATACCCGCGAGCATTAATGTAGAAAGAGGATAATATATCATCGGTTTATCATAAACCGGCATTAGTTGTTTACTTACTGCAAGTGTCAATGGATGCAAACGCGTGCCAGATCCACCAGCTAATATGATTCCTCGCATTATTTCCTGTTTTTATATTGATCGTTGTAATATTCTAGATAAGCTCCTGAAGTCACGTTTTCGAGCCACTTCTTATTTTCAAGATACCAATCCACTGTTTTGCCAATGCCTTCCTCAAACTGTAACGATGGCTTCCAACCTAACTCATTCATGATTTTTGAAGCATCTATTGCATAACGGAGATCATGACCAGCCCGATCTTTTACATAAGATATAAGTTTCTCAGAGGTTCCTTCCTGTCTTCCTATTTTAGCGTCAACAGTTTTACACAAAACTTTTATTAAATCAAGGTTTTTCCATTCATTGAAGCCGCCGATATTATAGGTTTCTCCTATTTTACCTTTGTGGAAAATTATATCAATAGCTCTTGCATGATCGACAACATAAAGCCAATCCCTAACATTCTCGCCTTTTCCATAAACCGGCAATGGTTTATTATTTATTATGTTATTTATAAATAGCGGTATTAGTTTTTCAGGAAATTGATTGGGGCCATAATTATTAGAACAATTGGAAATTACGATCGGTAATCCATATGTATTTTGGTACGCACGCACAAAATGATCACTACTGGCTTTTGATGCTGAATATGGAGACTGGGGATCGTAGGAAGTAGATTCAAGAAAAAAACCGCCATCATCCAATGAACCATAAACTTCATCTGTGGAGACGTGGTAAAACAATTTTCCGGAGAAGTCATTTTTCCAAAGGTTTTTTGCCGCATTCAACAAGTTGACTGTTCCGACTACATTGGTATGAATAAATTCGATTGGATTTGTAATAGACCGATCTACATGGGACTCTGCAGCTAAATGTATTACTGAATCAAATTGATGTTTTTCGAAAAGAGTTTTTACAAATTCCCCATCAACAATATCTCCTTTGATAAAAGTATAATTTGGCTCTTTTTCTATATCAGATAAATTTTCCAAATTACCGGCATAGGTCAATTTGTCCAGGTTGAAAATTTTATAATCCTTGTAATTTTTGACTAGTAACCTGATTACATGGGAACCGATGAATCCCGCTCCACCTGTGACTAATATTTTTTTCATAAAGCGAAAGTGCTACTTTTTTATATAGCGTTCAAAATCATTATGCTCTTTTTTGTACCAATTTTCTTGAGGCAATGATTTAAAATATTCATAAGTTATTTTTAAACCTTTCGATCTGGACACTTTCGGTTCCCAACCTAGCAACTTTCTTGCAAGGGTGATATCTGGCTGCCGTTGCGTTGGATCATCTTTTGGTAATGGCTTATAGATTACTTTTTGATTGGTTCGTGTCAGCTTAATTATTTCTTCTGCAAAGTCCTTAATTGTGATCTCATCCGGATTGCCAATATTAACAGGACTTGAATAATCACTATGTAATAGCCTAAATATACCTTCCACCAGGTCGTCTACATAACAGAAAGACCGAGTCTGCGAACCATCACCAAAAATAGTCAAATCCTCACCCCTGAGAGCCTGCCCTATAAATGCAGGAAGAACTCTTCCATCATTAAGCCTCATACGAGGTCCATATGTATTAAAAATGCGGATAATCCTGGTCTCAACATTATGATAGGTGTGATATGCCATCGTAATGGCTTCCTGAAATCTTTTTGCCTCATCATAAACACCCCGTGGACCCACAGGATTTACATTTCCCCAATACTCTTCAGTCTGCGGGTGTACATGAGGATCGCCATAAACTTCAGATGTTGATGCAACCAATATTCTGGCATTTTTATCTTTTGCCAAGCCTAATAAATGGTGGGTGCCTAAAGAACCAACCTTTAAGGTTTGAATCGGTATTTTCAGATAATCAATTGGACTGGCTGGAGATGCAAAATGAAGAATGTAATCTAGCTTTCCAGACACGTGAACAAAGTCGGAGACGTCATGCTCATAGAAACTAAACTGAGACAATTTAAAAAGGTGTTCAATATTTTTCAGATCGCCGGTTATCAGATTGTCCATAGCTAAGACTTCAAAGTCCTCTGCAATAAAACGGTCACAAAGATGTGATCCCAGAAAACCCGCTGCTCCTGTTATTAAAATTCTTTTTCTAGACATTTACTTCTTTCCTTCCTATACTTATATATTTGAATCCTAAATCCTTCATTTGCTGAGTTGGATATAGATTTCTACCATCAAAAATCACTTTTTGTTTTAATTTTTTACTAATCAATTCAAACTCTGGTTGACGAAATACTGGCCATTCCGTTATAATCAAAAGTGCATCAGCTCCTTTCAAAGCATTGTATTCATCATCAAAGAGATCAATTTTGTCTCCATAGATTTTCTTGATATTGGCCATGGCTTCCGGATCATAGGCCTGTACCTTCGCACCGGCAAGAAGCAATTCGTTGATATTGTATAGAGAAGGTGCTTCACGAATATCATCCGTGTATGGTTTAAACGCCAAACCCCAAATTGCTATTGTTTTCCCATTAAGATCGCCAAAATAATCTTTCATCTTATAGAACAGTTTAAGTTTCTGTTTTTGGTTTATTTCCATTACAGAATTTAAAATCTGAAAGTCATAATTTGCATCTTTGGCAGATTTTGCGAGTGCCTGTACATCTTTAGGAAAACAGCTTCCTCCGTATCCAATTCCAGCAAACAAAAATCGTTTTCCAATTCTGGAATCCAAACCAATTCCTTTTCTGACATCATCGACATTGGCTCCCAGTTTCTCACATAAATTAGCAATCTCATTCATAAAGGTAATTTTAGTTGCCAAAAATGAATTTGCAGCATATTTTGTGAGTTCAGCAGATCCTTCATCCATGAATATAATGGGATTTCCTTGCCTAACCAATGGTGCATAAAGAGCATCCATAATTGAGGTCGCTTTCAGAGAACTGGTTCCGACTACAACCCGATCTGGCTTCATGAAGTCTTCAACGGCAACCCCTTCCCTTAAAAACTCAGGGTTAGAAACCACATCAAAATCTACTTTACAATTTTCGGCAATTTTATTCCTTACTTTAATCGCTGTTCCTACTGGTACAGTACTTTTATCAACAATAACAGTGTAATCATGAAGCAAAGGTCCGAGATCTTCGGCTACCTTGAGAATATATTTTAGATCAGCCGAGCCGTCTTCACCTGGAGGAGTTGGTAAAGCCATGAATATCACTTTGGCATCTTGAACACCTTCAGCAAGATTTGTGGTAAAATTTAGTCTTCCATGCTTTACGTTTCTTTCAAACAGCACATCCAATCCCGGTTCGTAAATTGGGATGTTCTGATTCTTTAGACTTTTTATTTTTTCTTCATCTATATCTACGCATGTAACATGATTTCCGAGTTCTGAAAAACAAGTCCCCGTCACTAACCCAACGTAACCTGTTCCTACGACAGCAATTTTCATATAATTCAGCAGTTTTAATTC
>JAHEMV010000577.1 GCA_024643455.1 Cytophagales bacterium | reverse complement strand
CATTAAAAATAGCTTCCTGGTTTTCACCGTCTAGTTCTAGGTCGGTTATGTTGAAGTTATTATCAAAACCACTGAATGCGCCTAAAACGGAAATGTCAATGGGAACACGTTTTAAACCAGGAATCCATTGCTTGATATCATGCTTAATGCCCATACCAAAAACACTTGTTTTAAAATCACCTGTTTTAATTTCTGGTGTGTATCTTATGATAATATCTGTATTTCTTAACGTTCCCATACTGAGTTGCACCATCGGAGAAGGTACAACGTTGTAACCAAGTTGTTCTTTAATACCAAGTCCACCTGGTTTGAAGGAACCACTTATAGTTTCACCTGTATTTTCTTCGAGATAGGAAAATGTAAGTTCAGAACCATTATCCAAATCCGGGCCCATGATTGTTGGGATTTGGTTGGTTTCTCCTGTACTGGAAACGTTAGTGTATTCTGATTGGTTGAAAGTAAAAAATTCTTTTGAAGTCGGAATCGAAGTCATATTGGCTGAAATGGTGAGATCAACACCAAAAGTATTATGAGTTTTTGCAGTATTATACCATGAATTTGACATTCCATAAGAAAAGCCCACAACCATGGGTTCCATATAATTTTTTACCAGGGTATTGGCATCATCCACTCCTGCTCTTAAAAACGCATCGAAGTTGATGCTTTGAGCTGTAATGCGTGAAAAGGGAATGATAAAAATTAAAATTAAAAAAATGAATCGTGGTGCCTGTTTCGTCTTAATAAACATACTATGATCTTTTATAATATCATTCATACATACTCATCTTGAGAAAATTGTAACTCGAAATATAAGTGTAAAACATACATCCGTTGATAATGTAATGGTCAGAATTCATTTTAAAATGAAAAATGTTGGAAAACAAATTAATGCTAATTATTATTGCATGATATATATTACTAAATAATAATAATTATTATTAAATCAAGTGAATCTGGAAATCATAACAAAAGCTATAGCATCAAAAGGACTTAAGATTACGCATCAACGGATAGTGGTGTATCAAGCACTTTTGGCTTCAGTTATACATCCAACGGCAGAGCAGATTTATGATCAGATAAAAGAGAGTAATCCTGCTATTTCGCTTGCAACTGTTTATAAGACACTGGAAACATTTGTTGAGAACCGTTTGATCAATAAAGTGCCTTCTCCAAATGGAACAATGCGATATGACGCAAGAACAGACTATCACAACCATATTTATATTTCAAATACCAATGAAATCATGGATTATGATGATATTGAATTGAAAGAAATTCTATTAAATTATTTAAAAAAGAAACAGTTTGAAAATTTAAATATTACAGATTTTAAACTGCAAATTAAAGGTGAAAAAATTGATCCCATAAAGGGAATAACTATATCTTAAACGTTAATAATAAATTTTTAAATTATGTCATTAGTAGGGAAAAAAGCCCCTTTATTCACAGCCCCAGCTGTAATCAACGGTAATGAAATTGTCGAAGATTTCTCCATCGATAATCTGATTGGCAAAAAGGAGATTGTGCTTTTCTTTTATCCAAAGGATTTCACATTTGTTTGTCCGACAGAAATATTGGCTTTCCAGGAATTATTACCTGAATTTGAAAAAAGAAATGTCGCTGTTATTGGTGTTTCGACTGATACAGAAGAGACTCATCTTGCATGGTTATTTACACCAAAAAAGAAAGGTGGAATCGAAGGTGTGACCTACCCGTTGGTTGCTGATACTGCAAAAACGATCGCTGCGAACTACGGTGTGTTAGGTGGAGATTGGGATTATGATGAGTCGGGAGATCTGGTTTTTAATGGTGTGCCTATTGCTTTTAGAGGGACTTTTTTGATTGATAAAGAAGGGATCATTCGTCATGAATATATCAATTTCTTTCCTCTGGGAAGGAATATTCATGATACTTTAAGGGTTGTTGATGCCTGGCAATTTACTTGCGAGCATGGCGAAGTTTGCCCAGCAAACTGGGAGGAAGGAAAAGAATCAATGAAAGCTACACGTGATGGTGTTGCTGAATATTTATCAAATCATTAAGATTCAAATCATTTTATAATAAAAAAACCCTCTCATTGAAGAGGGTTTTTTATTTTTGTTCCAATTTGTTGTCGTGAAAAAGAGAATATACGATATAGGCCTATTTTTATTTCCAAAAATACTTTGGATTATAAGCCCTTTTCATAAAAAGGCAAATCTATTGGTAAAAGGAAGAAAAGGATGGAGAAATAAATTAAAAGGACAGGTCTTTACTGGGAAGAAAATTTGGTTTCATTGTGCCTCATTAGGGGAATTTGAACAAGGCAGACCACTTATTGAAGTGATCAAAAAAAAGTATCCGAACTATTCAATAATTCTTACTTTTTTTTCTCCCTCGGGCTATGAAATAAAAAAGGGGTTTGAGCTGGCAGATTGTGTTTGTTATCTGCCATTTGATGGCAAAAATGCATCCAGGGAGTTTATTTCTTTGTTGCAACCGGACATGGCTATTTTTATTAAATATGAGTTTTGGTATTACTACCTATCGGAATTAAAAAAGAGGGAAATTCCCACATTTTCTATTTCGGCGATTTTTCGGCCAGAGCAACAGTTTTTTAAAAAAAAGGAGAACTTTTTTCGGGAAATGCTAACCTGTTTCAACCATTTTTTTGTTCAAAATGAGCTTTCAAAGGAATTGTTAATTAATCATGGATTTAACAATGTCACAGTGTCAGGAGATACCCGATTTGACCGGGTGAGGGAAATTTGCAGTAATCCTCAAAAAATTGAACTGGCCAATGATTTTAAGAATAATGAGAAAGTGATGGTTATCGGCAGCAGTTGGCCTGAGGATATGGAAATCTTGTTACCCTTGATCAATGCTGTGGACTTGAACTTAAAATTTATAATTGCACCGCATGAAATTGAAGACAGTAAAATAGCCAGGCTTTGTTCAGGAATAAGAGTAGATTTTCAATTGTTTTCAAAAGCAAATCTTAAAACTCTTCCGCAAAGCAAAGTATTAATTATTGACAATATTGGTATGCTTTCATCATTATACCAATATGGGGAAATTGCCTATATCGGTGGGGCCTTTGGTGAAGGACTTCATAATATTCTCGAGGCAGCAACTTTTGGGAAACCAATCATTTTTGGTAAAGGAAAAGAAAATATAAAATATCAGGAAGCCACAGATCTCGTGCGCAGGGGAGGAGCTTTTGAAGTTACAGATTCGGATGAAATAAGAAGCGTAATATCAACATTGTTTTCGAATGACACTAAACTTGAAA
>JAHEMV010000576.1 GCA_024643455.1 Cytophagales bacterium | reverse complement strand
TTACAAAACCCTTCCATACAAACGAAAGGAGCATCTTCGCAATCATGCGTTGGTCGGGGCAAAGGAGAAGGCAAAGGGCATGGTAGTGGTTGCGAAAGCAAAGTTTGGGCACAAAGAACCAGAATGATCATGCATGCAGACTTGAGGATTTTCATGGTCGGTTAAGTTTTAACAAACGGAATTAATTTTATCAGGGGAAGATTGCTCAATAGTCTATTTTTATACGCTTGTCGGGTATTAGTTTTTCATTTAAAAAGATCGAATGGCTCTAACATTATAACTATTGATTCGAAGGTGAGGGCTAGAAACACCAATTGAAAAATTTTCTCTAAAGGCTTCGGTAGTGCCAGATTCGCTAGAACTCCAATAGTTTAAATTTGCAAAACCGCCAATGGCATCTTTGTTTAAATAAAGTAGATGCAATTCGTCTTTACTTGGTAAATACCAGTCACTCATGTCTTCTAATACAAGGTCAAAGCAGATGCGGGCGGCTATTCCAGATTGGTTGCATCCCGTTACAATATCCAAGGTGTTTTGATGTCCTGTTCCTAACACTATTCCTTCTGCTCCTGAAATATTTGTTCCAACACAACCCCATTCCGCTCCTACACTTTGATCACTTACGGCGGCAATTAGGCCATGAATCTGTCCCGGGATATAACCTGGATCACCCTGTTGTAATATATATGCTACCTTTCCTCCTCCATAATTATCTCCTATATCTAAGGATAAAGGAGCACCACCTGCCAAATTTCTCCATTCAGTTCCATTAAAAAATTCTGGTTCACCTCCATAAGTTCCACAATTGGTACAGTAGATTATTAGCCCAGTTTCAGGTGTGTTAATGGAATTTCTTTCTTCTAGAGTCATTCTAGGCGGAAGAAAACCTTGTGTGGTACTGCTGATCTCTAGAATAGCAGATATTGAAGGGTTTGAAGTTCCAATTCCTACACTTTGCGCATTTGTCTCGCATATAAATGAAAGGGTAAATAAAAGGAGGAAATTTATTTTCATGATTCTTGGCTTTATAATTTCAAGTTGTTCTGTTTGTTAGGTATTGAATAATGGCCTCCAACCTTTTTGATAAATGACTTTGTCTGCCCAAAGTCGACTCTGGCATGACAATGAAATGGTATGATCTTCATTTTTCTTAGCACACTGGTATCTATACTGAAACAGAATGCTTCATTATTTCTATTTTTTGTTTTCAACATATTGAATCTTTTAGATTTGTGTAATAAAAATCAAATCTCAAAAAATGAAACTAAATAATTGTGGTATCAGTCGTTATGATCAATTTCAAATTCTTCAACTTTTTCGCCTATCCACTTTTTTAATTATTCCATAGCATTTATGAAACGTTTAATAATACTGTTATTTTATAAATGATAATTCGTCATAATCAAGATGTCCGAGTACGACTTGATAAATCTCTATGCTGAAATATTTTGGAGCGTATGAAATCAACATCATCATCCAATTATTCTTCATTTCAGAAATGGTCATTTAGAGATGTATCCTGGTCGGATACACCTTAATGAGTGATCGTCGGATTCACTTTGTAGTCCATGCTGAATAGCACCTTGTATTTCCCAGGACCACCTGAATTATTATTAATCGGAATTTCAATTTCCTGAGTTACATTGTAATGTTCTTCACCAAATTTTATTAAATCCTTAAAGGGAATGAATACCGTATTGACACCAATTAGACTTTCATCACCTTCGAATAATTCCTCAGCTTCAGTCTTTAATGTTGCTGCTCCACGATTCAAAATATTATGACCTTTTTTTATTAGAATGGGATCATACCATTTCGTATGTTTTGCTGCAATCACTTTTTGTTCCACAAACGTCTTAAAGAAATTATCAAATATTACTTTTTTCTCTCTTTGTTCAGATAATAGTTCAGTAGTTTTGGAGGAGGGATCATACTTGAAGATTAGAGAAAATACTACTGCGCCAAACGGAGGGATGCTTGCGACATTCCAAGGTTTGCTTACGGTTGTTCCTGTTAACAAATGGTCAGGTTTTGATGTAGTAGTACTGAAGACAAACAAGTCGCTTTGCAATTCTCTTGATATTGAAAACCAACCTGAAAATAGGATCAGGAAATCACCATTCGGGTTGTTGCCAATGGCTTCCATGCATCTTAAGCCGTGGTTCCTTGGATAGATTTTTGATGGCAATAACTTATACCCATTTACATCATGCAGCAAAAGTTGTCCGTCAGTCAAAGCACATGCTTGCATCCCATTATCAAGAATGCAACTATCCGTATTTGGAAATGCACTTTGGACTTTGCCGTCACTGACATTGAAATATTGATCTAATGGATATTTTATGTAGACTTTGTTGAGATTATGAATATTGAAATAGATAGTACCATAGTGGTATTTTTTTCTAAAACCAAATTCGCCTATAATTTCAAGTTCACTTTGTACCACTCCCGGAGCTCCTTTTAAGCTTTCCCAATATAGATCAATAGCATTTTCGGGGCTCCTTGTGGAATGATTGTCTCTAAGTGTACCTTTTTGATTTTCACGTGGTAAAGGCCTGTTCATGCGGTTTTTTCCATCTACTTCATTTCCCATAATTATTGCTTTTTTGGATGAATTATTAATTTTTAATATGCAACAAATTTGCTTTTTATGATGACACTGAGAAAGCTATTTTGAGCCGTAGGCGGAAATGAATGAGCCGTAGGTGGTTTGGGATTATATTCGGAACCTGTCTTGACAAGGAAGAGTTAAAAAATACAAATGAATTTAAGTTTGTCGTACAAAAAGAAGTACCATTATTCTTGTAGTGCAGTGAAGACTATCCGAATAAAAAATCCCCGGGCATTCACTCGGGGATTTGGGTATTGGGTGAATGATATATTATTATTCTTACAGCATTTGCTTGTTGTTTTATCTCGCATTTCCTTATGTAATCCTTATTTCAGAATAAATACAACCATTTGGAGTGTTATATCCAAAAAAGCAATGATCTAATCCTTAATACACCGAATAGAAAAACCAAAAGACTTCCTTGCACTCCCGTCTCTAATTAGGTTGTCATTGTTATAATACAAGCTCCTGCTCCAACCATAAACCGGATCACCGTCAGTAGAAGCCCACCAGTCACTTCTTTCGTTAATATAGTAGAAGTAACCCGAATTGTTGCGCCAACCGGCCGGAAGAGCATAAAAATCTGTTTGATTATTTGCTCCAGTATTGGGACTAAGCCAATGTGTTGTTCCGGCTTCTTTCATTGGACCACCAGCTCCGGT
>JAHEMV010000575.1 GCA_024643455.1 Cytophagales bacterium | reverse complement strand
TTTTTTACCAAGAAGTGTTGCTTTCATTTTCTTAAAATCTTAATCAAATTTACCTGGGGTATTTGCCCATTTCAAACAATTTTCAGGTTTTATATGCGGCATTTATACGGCATTACTATCAAGAAATCATCACGGATCACCAAAGGATATTTTTTAAGTTTATATTTCACATTTATAAAACTACATCCTAAAAACAGATTGCCTGAATTAGAATCACTTTCAATTATCAAGTCAGTGAATATGTACTTATCGATGTTGCTGTTTTAGTTGAATTAAATCTGTTTAATGTGATTTTTTAACCACAATATTTTTCAAATTGCTGCGTATTTAGCTTGTTAATTTAAAATAGGAAATTCCTCATTCAAGTTATTAACCTTGTTACGAACCAAACGTCAAAACATATGAACCAATCTTTCACCAACATTATTACGGTATCTGTATCGATCAATTCAACAATGGAAAAAGTCTGGAAATATTGGACAGAACCTGTTCATATTACCAAATGGAACAATGCGTCACCTGACTGGCATACACCCAAAGCCGAAAATGATCTTCGTGTGGGCGGTAAATTTCTTTCCAGAATGGAAGCCAGAGACGGTAGCTTTGGATTTGATTTTGAAGGGATTTATGATAAAATCATCCATCAACAGCGGATTGAATACACTCTTCTAGATAATAGAAAAGTAAAAATATCCTTTACCAGCGAGGGAAATGCTGTGCAGGTTAAAGAGATTTTTGAGGCAGAAAAAACAAATCCAATCGAAATGCAACGAGGAGGTTGGCAGGCCATTCTTGACAACTTTAAACGCTACGTCGAATCAAATTAATAAATTCAATTTTATGACCAGTCCAATCTATCCATGCCTTTGGTTTGATAACCAGGCTCAAGAAGCAGCCAGTTTTTATATTGAAGTATTTAAAAACGGTAAGATTACAGTTCAAAGCCCGATCGCAGTGAATTTGGAACTTCATGGGCAAAAAATGATGTGCCTTAATGGTGGCCCGATATTCAGGATCAACCCATCGATTTCATTTTACGTGATTTGTGAAACAAAAACGGAAATAGATGAGATCTGGGAAAAACTGGGTCAGAAAGGCAAAACGATGATGGAGATCGATAAGTATCCCTGGAGTGAACGCTATGGTTGGGTAGAGGATCGATATGGAGTATCATGGCAATTAACTCTTGGAAAAATCTCTGATATGGGACAAAAATTCACACCGGCACTAATGTTTACTGGAGATCAATTTGGAATGGCAGAAGAAGCTTTGCTACGATATACTTCCATTTTTAACGATTCAACTACACATTTTATTTGGCGATATGATGTCTCTGATCAATTGCAGGGTGGGAAAATTCAACATTGTCAGTTCAGCTTACTAGGAAAGCGATTTATCATGATGGATAGCGGATTGTTCCATGACTTTTCGTTTTCCGAAGGATTGTCATTGGTGGTGAATTGCGAGACGCAGGAGGAGATTGATTACTTCTGGAACAAGCTCACCGAGGGAGGCGAGGAGAGTCAATGTGGCTGGCTAAAGGACAAGTTTGGTGTTTCCTGGCAAATTGTACCAACTGTTTTGGAGTCGCTAATGGCTGATCCTGAGAGGTCACCACGCGTAATTGATGCGTTTATGAAAATGAAAAAATTTGATATTGAAAAATTATTAAATGCATAAATCACCTACATCCCCCGCACATGATGCGGGATTTTCTCATTCTATATGCTTAGCCAGAGCTTCAACCAATAATGCCAATTTATCCATGGCCTGTTTTGGCGCTTCCAGGGGTAAATCTCCTACCTCAAAAAAACCGATTTTGTCGCAGTACTTTTGAAACCTCTCTTCAAGCATAGGTCGGTGTTCCTGCTCACTCAGGGCTATGATTTTGTCGTAGGTCATGAAGTCCTTTTCCTCAATTGGTAACGGAAAGCGATTGAGTGCTTTACCATTTATTTTCCGTTCCTCCAGGGCCGACAGGGCATGGGTCGAGATGGGCCCGGGATTATTCAGACTGGGCATATTTTGGGACAGCCCTTTTGAAAAAGCCTTCCAGTTTAGTCCTCTTGATTCAGCCAGGTGATTAAAATATTCTTCTGCAAATCGGCTTCGATAGTAGTTGCCTGAACAAATGAAAAGGATTTTTTGCATAGGGATACCGGTTCATAGTTGATCTGCAAATGTCGTAATTTCTCTTCTTGAAACCCAAAGGAAGGATGAACAATTGGATTTCAGATGTATTTTTTTATTCTAAAGCTCTTTTGGGATAAAGTTCATTTGCAGTGGATATTTATATAATTCCAGAAAGTGAAGTCGGCTATTGACGCAAAAAAGGTATATTTATCATATGATTTTTTTAATAAACAATTAGGATTCAACTCCTGAAGAAAAAAGAACCGATTTTTTACTATACTTCCATTATATCGTGACAGCATAATTTTCAAAATCCCGAGAACTTAAGTAAGTGTAATAGACAGTATAATTTATGTGGTAATAGAACGCTTCAAATCAATGAATTTCAAAATAAAAACAAGTTTTTGACTGATCATATAATTCGCAATGGACATTAAACGAATTTTAAAACTCACCCAAAAGCCACATTTGTACGAGCAGGGTACAGCCGTCATGTGGACCGACCCACACATCTCCGGGCAATTGCTTGATCTCCATATCAACCCGGATCATGATATCGCCAGCAGGAGTAGGGAGAAAATTGAGCATGTTGCCAACTGGATTTTGGAACGGTCAGGGAAAGGGAATATGAACATTCTAGATCTGGGTTGCGGGCCAGGACTCTACGCTGAATTATTAGCACAAAAAGGGCATACCGTTACAGGCGTGGATTTCTCTGCAAATTCCATTCACTATGCAATGGAACAGGCAAAAGAAAAACATTTGGACATAGACTACCTACACAAAAATTACCTGGAACTGGATTTTGAAAATCAGTTCGACTTGGTCATCCTGATCTATCTTGATTTTTGCGTTTTACTTCCGGAAGAACGAGAAATTGTGTTGCGCAACATCCATCGGTCACTAAAGCCTGGAGGGGTATTTGTTTGCGATGTCGTCAATGCCAAAAACATCGACAAGAAAACGATCTCTCAATCCTGGGAAGTTGAGCAAAATGGTTTTTGGAAAAGCACACCCTACATCGCCCTAACTAATGGATACCATTACCCTGAAGCCAGGGTGTTTGCTAATCATCATGTCATAATCGGGGAAGACAACCGGATTGAATCGTATATCTTCTGGAACCACTACTACGAAAAAAATGA
>JAHEMV010000106.1 GCA_024643455.1 Cytophagales bacterium | reverse complement strand
ACGTCAATTCTACCTTTGGGCTAATCAACAGATAGCTGATGCTGGTATAGGGTTCTGGTAATTTAATATCGTTATATGAAAAATCAACATTAATACTTCCATAGGGTTGAAATCGATAACCTGCCCCTCCTTCAAGTTGTAAGAGCGTTCCATTAAAATAACCACCATAGCTGCCTCCTGCATTGTAGGTCAATAAATTTTTTGGAGTGGAATGGTATTCAAATCCAGCTCCAAACCAGGAATAATCAGATCCAGCCTGCAACTGTTCACCGCCTGAATTGGTTGGATCAAATGGTTCTAGTAACCGAATGTAATTTTGTGCTACACCAAACCCAAAATTACTCCTGTTCAACATTTCAAATACGTATTCAAATTTATATTCACTATCGGTCTTTTTAAAATCGGTATCCATGATATAGTTAATGTCCAATTTTGGGCCATGCGAAACAAGATTTTTTGAAGTTGGAAAAAATGTATATCTGAAATCCGGAGAAAACTGATAAAAGCCCGTTCTTGGTACAAAACCCACTTCTGCATTGTAATTTGTACCTATATATTTATGTACCCATTCCACTCCGATTTTTTTGGCATCATATTCCAATTGAGCGGCATGAAAAATATCGTCCCCAGACATTTTAGGGCTAAAAGATTTATGTAATAAAAATTTTCCTAACCATAAATTGTTTGAAGAGTACAAATTGTATTCAAGACCTAAATCACGATTATAATCTGTAAAACTTGAATCATGTTTTGCATAATCCAAATTAAATGACTCTCTGTTTATATAGGAAGCGGTAATATTAGAACGGGCAAATACTTGACGTTGTAAAACAGCAACAGCATAATTCTGACCAGGAATGGCACCTCGTGAAATATTTCCCTCATCATCATATTGTGCTCCTGCTTCACCAGTTTGAATATCCATCAAACCTATTCGCCAGTCTTTATTTATTTTACCACTGACCCTTCCACCAGCTTGTATGGGGCTTTCAAGTCCGATACGTCTTGAAAAGAAAGGATAAACACCTCTAAATCCCAAATTGCCGAAAAGATCAGAATTTTCGAGGAAGAATTGGCGTTTTTCAGGGAAAAACAATTCAAAACGGCTTAGGTTCGTTACTTGCCTGTCCACTTCCACCTGTGAAAAATCAGGATTAACGGTCAGGTCAAGATTGAGTGATGGTGTCAGCGATACTTTGGCATCAAAGCCTACATCGAATTCATTTTCTACAGGAGTGCCATTTTCATTGCTTTTTGAAGTCGCCCCCTTTATGTAGGGTATTAATGAAATATTTGTACCAGGAGGTGGAGGGAGTTCTTCCCAAATCATATTTCCAGTAAACGCCAAGGAAGCTGAGGCAAATTGTCTGGGTACAGGAGTCCATGCCGATTTTTCATTTTGTGCAAGATCCAATCGGCTGAAATTTATCCCCCAGCTTTTTATTCCTTTTTTATATCGTAAGGTTTTAAATGGGATTGCAGCTTCGAATACCCATCGGTCATCATAAATTTTCACCTTAGATTTCCATTTGTTATCCCAATTCAGGTTTATAAATCCACCATTAGATTGTTGTCCATCCCACTCTGCACCCACAGCATTTGCCCCGAAAGAGAATCCATTTGTTAAATCATTAAACGGGTCAATAACACAGAAAAAATTGTCATTGGCATTAAATGCGAAATCGCGTTTCATGGATTCCACAACAATTCCTTCTCTATTTTTTATAAAACACTCAGCGGATATATAAAAATTCTTTTCATCGTATGCTACCCTAACATCAGTTTTAGCTTCTGCCAAAGCGGTATCCATAGGTTGGATCATATGGAAGTCTCTGGCTACATCTGCATTAATCCAGGTCGCTTCATCAAGTACCCCGTCGATGGTTATTTCATCAATTTTTTTATTGCAATTAATCTGAAATTTGTCATTTACTTTTTGCCCGAAAATTGTATTTGCAAGAAGAAGTAAAAAAATATTTATTGAAATTAACCTTCCCATGTTACCAATCTTAAAAATTTAGTCTTACAATTTTGCACACCGAATCTGAAGTAATTCTAAAAAATAGAAATGCGAAATTGAGTTTATGTTAAAAAAACAAATTTATAAGAATTTGCATCATAAATTAAATTGTTTAAAAATATCTTAACCTATGATTTCTTCTTTTTATTCTCTCAGAATAATTCTTGTTAAATCATAAAAGGGAGCTGCAGAAGGAAGAAAACAACTTCGAAAAGTTCCTGACACCTCTGCTGATACCTTCTTGTCGGAGCCAATAGGTTGTCCATTCCGTACTCTAATATTTTGACCCGACCAAGATTATGGCAATCAATAATGAAATTTAAAAATTATTTAAAAACCTAGTTTGACATCCTCGGTAAGCGAATTCAGAAAATTTTCACTATTTATTCGATAAAACTCAGGAGGGCGTTGCCTGGCATTTCCCTGTACCTGACCAGTTTTAATAAGAAAGCCTGATTTTAGCATCCTTTTTCTAAAATTTCCACGATCAACTGATCTGCCTAATATTGCTTCATATAGTTTCTGTAACTCAGGAATAGTGAACTTTGCCGGCATGAAACTTAACAACAGTGGCTGACTAAGTAAATCTCTAGCTAGTGCCTTTCTGGCCTCTGCTACAATAAAGGAATGATCCATGGCCAGGTTCTCTTTGTCTTCGATATTCAACCATTTGGCACTGCCATAAAGCGGACCCAATTTGATTTCAGTAATGGGATCAGAAATTATGCTGTAATAAGCAATGGTCACAAACCGCTGAGTGATCCAACCGTGAATTTCATCAGGCATTCCCATTTGCTCAATGTCATTATTGTCAGATCCTATACTTCGGTCGCTCGAACCAAAGGATCCAAACTGAAATAAAACCAAGTCATTAATTTGAGTCTGCTCATACAGATTGCGTCTCGCAGCGTCATCTACACTTTCGTTCTGAAATACATAACCTCCGGGAACGAACCAGGTATTACCATCAACTAATTGTACCACGGCAAACTGTAATTCTTCTTTATGAAACCTAAAAATGACTGTATTAATTGACAATTGAGGAATGGAAGTATGAATGATTTTTTTTAAAGCATCGATATTCTCTGTACTTAATTTTATCATTATCTGCCGTTTATTTTGTCTAAAAATAGTATTTGAGTAAAAAATACTCAAATAAATTTTGGATTATTATTATAATGAATAATATTTATTACAATCAGCAATTTCAAAATGGCTATAGATTTGAAAATTATTTTCACTATGAATTAAAAGACCCACGAATATTAGCAATATAAACACTCATTTTATGAAATCGAAAAAATCAAAAAAATCAACCTCTTCCGGAATTACCAGAAGATCTTTTATTGGAAAAACTGCCTTAGCAGCAGCCGGATTTACAATTGTCCAAAGACATGTACTCGGTGGTATCGGATATACCGCACCCAGTGACTTAGTGAATGTTGCTGGAATAGGACTTGGGAACCAGGGAGGAAGTGACATACAGAATATTGCAACTCCTGATGTTCCTATTAAACGTAGTATGGGATTGCCAGGAATGAAATGGTACCGATATCCAGGCATCACTCCTCCGAGACCAACAAGAAGCGCCAGTGATAATCCTAACCAGATGGGCGATGCCGGGGGGCCAAAAGCTTTTAAACATGCCAATATCTATGCTTTATGTGATGTAGATTCAGAATATGCCGGACATATTTTCGCCGGTTATCCCAAAGCAAAAAAATACGACGACTTTCGTAAAATGATTGATAATGAGAAGGAATTGGATGCAGTAGTCATCGGGACTCCAGACCATCTACATGCTGTGATTGCATCGTACGCTTTGAATGCCGGAAAGCACGTTTACGTGGAAAAACCCATGGCTAAGACCATTCATGAAGTAAGGTTTTTGAAAGAACTGGCAAAGAAAAAAGGCCTAGTGACTCAAATGGGAAACCAGGGACATAACATTGAAGGAACCATGGCGACCGTAGAGTGGATTCAGTCAGGTGCTATTGGCAATGTAACCGAGGTGCATCTATGGTCTAACAGACCTGTCTGGGCCCAGGGATTTCTTGAGCGTCCTGCCGGTGTTCCGGTACCCGGCAACCTTAATTATGATCTTTGGTTAGGTCCCGCACCTGAAAAACCCTATAACCCCGAAACCACCCACTTTGCATGGCGCGGATTATGGGATTATGGAACAGGTGCTATGGGCGATATGGGTGCCCATACCTTTGATGCCCCAATTTGGGCTCTGGAACTTGGAATGCCTACAAAAATACAGGCTACTACATCTCCTTATACAGCAGAATATTTACCTCAAGCTGAAAATGTGATGTATGAGTTCCCGGCAAGGGGAGACAAGCCATCAGTGAAGGTGACCTGGAGTGATGGTGGAATCAAGCCCTTCCGTCCAGCTGAACTGGAAGCAGACCGCCAATTGAGGGAAGCACTTTACATCGGTGATAAAGGGATGATCATGCACGGGACTCACGGTGCCATGCCTGAACTAATCCCAGAAAATCCTGGCTATGTAGCTCCTGAAAAGTGGCTCAAAAGACCTAGTAGCGTGTATGTGGATTTTATTGAAGCCATCAAAGAAGGACGCAAAGCAGCCAATGACTTTGAAATTTCCTCTAAGTTGACAGAAATCATGTTACTTACAAATATTGCTGTAGCTGCCCAACAGGTAAACAAGACGCTGGAATATGATGCAGAAAATATGAGAATTACCAATTGTGATGAGGCCAATGCCTACTTCCACTACGAGTATCGCAATGGATGGAAACTTTAATATTTAAGGCTTTTATTAAAAGAAATGGAGTTAAGGTTTATTAAGGATATTAAGCCCTTCTCCATTTATTTTCAATTTTAAATAAACTATAAACTAATTTTTTATACTTAAAATACAGAATAATGAAAAAGATTTTTTATGTACAATTGCTTATCGTGACCATCATCTCTTTGATGGATTTTCCAGGATTTTCCCAGGATAAGTTTGGCGGGATGACACTCTATACCGTGCGAAATGAAATGAACGCTGATCCTATTGCTACACTAAAGGATGTTGCTTCTATTGGCTATAAGTACGTTGAAGCAGTAGATTACAGGGATGGTAAATTTTATAAAATGTCGCCCGAAGAATTTAAAAAACAGCTAGATGATCTTGGGATGGTTCCACTAAGTGTGCATATGGGTATGGTAACACTGGACAATGCAGATAAACTAATCGCTGATGTTAAAGCTGCGGGATTTAAATATTTTGTAGCACCAGTTCCGCCAATGGGTCTCGTCAAATTTAATCGGGAGGCTCGAAGCCTATCCATGACTGATAACGTTGATTCTCTTGTCCTCATACTGAATACCCTGGGACAGAAATGTACAGCAGCTGGCCTTGAGTTTCTTTACCACAATCATAATTTTGAATTTATAGCAAACGCCGATGGGATCGTGCCTTATGATTATATGCTTGAAAATTTGAACCCTGAATATGTCAATTTCCAAATGGATTTGTACTGGGTTTCTAAAGCTGGAGCTGATCCAGTGGCCTATTTTGAAAAATACCCTGGTCGATTTAAAATCTGGCATATAAAGGATATGGATGATCAGGGCAGATTTGCTCCAGTTGGTACAGGTTCTGTTGACTTTCCGAGGATACTTGCGAAAAAAGATCTGGCAGGAATGAAATACTATATTGTTGAACAAGATCAGACTTTTGATGGAATGAAACCAATGGAAGCTATAAAAATCAGCCATGACGCACTAAAGAAATTGGGCTTCGATTAAACTGCTGAATTGTATAAGAAATTTCAAAATCCCTGAAGTGATCCTTCAGGGATTTTTTTATTCATGCCAATTTGGGGACTCTAAATTTTCAATTTTTTTTATTACAATCAGTTGCTTAAAATGTCAGACTTGGTAATCTTAAAACAGAATTTTTATTTTTTAGTAAAAAATAAAAATGATGAGGAACCAGCCAAATATTGGTTTTCGAAAATCTTTTTTTAATCAGGGGAAAATTGGCTCTGGTTGATAATACTATATCCTATAAAAAGAAAACCCCTGATAATCATGGATCACCAGGGGTTTTAAGTACCGAAGGTGGGAATCGAACCCACACTCCCGAAAGAACACGATTTTGAGTCGTGCGCGTCTACCAATTCCGCCACTTCGGCATACTTTTCAATTGGGCCACAATATTATTGAAATTGACAGACTAAAAAAAATTTATAAAGAAAATAATCCCACTAGTTTTCACTATGATATAGTGCACATTTCTCCATGAAAATCTCTCTTTTTGGGAAAAGATTCTTAAACGGGCAATTTTTTAAAAAGCACCTGTATTATTAAAAAAATTCCATCCCATAGGCATTTTGAATCATCTAGATTTGGACAAAGCAACAATTGTTCAAAACTTATGGAAAATAATGCAAGAAGAAGATCATTTTTCAAATCCAGTGGACACGTTGTTTCTGGACTCACTCTAGGATTATCAGGAGTTGGAATCAAAAGGTCTTAGGCAAAAAAACCATCCTGGTCAAAAAAGACTAATATAATTTCAGAAAAATCGATGTTGGATTAAAGCACTGAATCCAAAAGAATACGTATTATCAATAAAATTACCTGCTATAACTTACGTCTAGTTTAATTTATTTTCAATTCGCTATTTGGTCTGGTTTTTGGCTTTTAGTTTGGCTTTTAATTCCTCTACTGTATTTCGTTCGGTTTGCAGCTCTCTTGCAATTTTGATCTGCTTTTCATGACTGCCCTTTTTATGTTCATCAAAAGCAACTTCTAATGTAGCATATTCCTTTTTTGTCTTTGAGGTAATGATATTACTCCGCACAAAACTGGTGTAGGCAAACATGCCAAAACCAGCCAGTCCAATGATCAATACCCATACAATCAAATGGTAAGTGGTCTTGTTTAGATTTATGCCTAGAAATGAAAGACTTTCACGCAGGGATTCACTTTCGGCTAATTGTGCTTCTAAATCACCTATTCTTTTGCTTAGCTGGTCAATTTGGCTTTTCTGATCCTGTACCTGGTTCTTTAAGGAATTGATCTCAGTCCGGTTGGCTGCTAAAGAATCCTGAACAGCTTTTGAAAACTGATTGAGCGTTGTACGCTTTATTACTTTATATTCGGTATAAGACTCGGCTTTATCAATCATTTCCTGAAACTGTCCTCTCAGTGATTGATCAGCTGGTGGGTCTTGAGTTGTATTTGTCTGGCCAAATCCTGATAATGTGATCAGTAGTAGAAAGCCTAATAGCGCAAGGCCAAAATTAGTATTTTTCATAGTATAATAACTTTTCAGCATGGCTCAAAATTATAATGGACAGCACACTTAACAAATTCAACTTTCACTTAAAAAGTACTCGAATTAACTCCTGTAGTTATATTCCTAATTACGATGATTAGTACGATTCATTATAAAATAATAGGATTTATCAAATACGATTCAAAAAAAGATAATCTTCCAAGATTATACTTATAAAATTAGTGCCGCCATCGATACAGTATTGTTCAATTTAGTACACAGTTGTTGGAATTTCCAACATCATGGAAAAACAATATATTTTTAACTCTCTAATATGTAGCCACTTATGTTTTGGCATTTTTTTAGATTATTTAATTTATCAAATTGTTTATCATATGCTTCGCCATCAAATTAAAATTGCGTTTAGAAATTTTATTCGTTATAAGTCCTTTGCACTAATCAATATGTTTGGGTTGTCATTTGGGCTGGTGACTTTTATTTTAATTTCTCTATATATCCAATACGAATTTAGCTGGGATAAATTCAATATAAATTATGATCGGGTTTATCGACTGCAACCCATCGCGCATATGGCTGATGGTGATGAACATTGGACTCAAATAGGTTATCCGGTAGGTGCCGCATTAAAAGACAAATATCCGGAAATCGAACAATCCGTTGTAACCAGACCTGTTTGGGGTGAATACCTATCTACATCGGAAAAGCTTACATTTCATGAAGATGAAGGGCAATATGTTGAGCAGTCATTCTTTGATGTATTTACTACAGAATTCATAGAAGGTACTCCAGAAAATGCACTTACAGAACCATATAGTATTGTACTAACCGAATCGTTGCGCAATAAATACTTTGGCGATGACCTTGCCTTAGGCAAGTTTATCAAAGTGAATAATAGTTATGAACTCAAAGTGACGGGAGTAATCAAAGATTTTCCCAAAAATTCCTCCTTTGAATCTGATTATCTCTCTCCTATCAAACTGATTGAATTAAATGATGACAGAAAACTGGAAGACCAGTGGGAAAATTTTTCCTTCTTTACTTATTTCCTTCTGGATGAATTTGCGGATTATAAAGTAGTAGATAAAAAAATAGAAAACTTTCTTATCGATTCTGAACGGTATAAAGAATTCTCAACAAAATATAGTTTATGGCTAAATCCACTTTCTTCAAATCATCTTTTGTCCGATCCGTCTCAGAGAGGCTTGTTGATCATTGTATATTTATATGCTGGCATCGCTGTCTTTGCATTGATGATTGCCTGCATCAACTTTATGAATCTAACAACTGCCTATTCAGTATCCAGGGCTAAAGAAATCGGCATTAAAAAGGTAGTTGGGAGCTCCAGAATTGCACTTGCGAGACAATTTATCTTTGAGTCTCTATTAGTAACATTTATTTCTGTTCATATTGCCTTTGTATTGGCTGAATTCAGCTTACCATTTTTTAACAGAATTGTATCCAGAAATTTATCGATCGAGTATATAAATAACTGGCCATTTATCGCCTTTATTTTCGCGATTGCTATTGTTACAGGAATTATAGCCGGAAGTTATCCAGCATTTTATCTTTCCAAATTCAGGCCTTCTCAGGCGTTAAAAAGTGCATCTATATCAAGCTCCAAAAGTCCTTTGCGTCGGGTTTTGGTTACATTTCAATTTGTAATCTCTTCTATATTGATTTTGTCCACCTTGGTCATGTACAAGCAGTTTAGCTTTATGAAAAATAAAGAGCTTGGATTTAATAAAGAATTTTTATTGAATTCCTTCATAGGACCTGAAAAAAAAGAAAGTTCAAGAAAACTGGAATTGATAAAAGACAGGCTATCCCAAATCCCAGAAGTCAAAAATGTAACCGTTTCTCAAACCATTCCTTTTAAAGGAAGCCAGGGAACAAATGTAAGCTGGGAAGATGCTCTCCCTGACGAACGAATTAATGCCAGATACAATTTTATCGGTTATGATTATTGTGAAACACTTGGGATCAGTTTTGTAGAAGGTCGTAATTTCTCCAGGGAAATTCCCAGTGATCTTGAAGAAGCATGTATTATCAATGAAACTGCCGTGAAAGCTTTTGGATGGGAACATCCAATAGGGAAAAAAGTGAATTTTTGGGATAAAAACTATGAAGTGGTAGGTGTAGTTCGCGACTTTCATCCTTTTTCAGTTTTTGAGAAAATACCCCCATTTGTTTTTAGACTTGATAGTGAAAATATTGATGAAGGCATCCAACATACAATAAAAATAAGCGGAGGATCTGATGGTTTGAAAGTACGAGAGGAAATTAATGCGGTCTATAAATCATTCTTCCCAAATACTTTATTTGATTTCCAGTTTATGGGTGATGATGTGGACGATACTACCATGGTGATCTATAATGGGATTGTTAAAACCTTTCTTTTTTTCTCCATGATCACAATTCTTATTGCCGCTGTTGGTATGTTTGGATTAGTTGCCTTTACCACCAAATCAAGAACTAAAGAAATAGGAATCCGCAAAGTTCATGGCGCTTCATCAAGTCAAATATTTGTATTGCTTGCTAAAGAATTCGTATTGCTTATCACGATTGCGATTATCCTTTCCTGGCCAACAGGAATTGCTTTTAAATCCATTGATCCTGCAGCTTATAAAGCTGAAACGAGTGTTTGGGAATATGCTATGACAGGGATGCTTGTATTATTGATCACCTTCACTACCATTTTATACCACACGAGAAAAGCTTCAAAACAAAATCCTTCTGAAGCACTTAGATATGAATAATTCATAAAGAAATCACGCCATGTTTTTATATAATTTAAAAATCGCCTTCAGAAACCTCATAAGACAAAAAAGAATTTCACTGATCAATATATTCGGTTTGGCCATAGGTATCTGTTGTACAATCCTATTGTTTCAGATGGTTTATATGTCATTTAATATGGACAAATTTCATAAGAACTATGACAACTTGTTTCTGCTTCAACAAAAGATAAATCTTTCGAGCGGAACGTATACATCTGACCGAGTTGGTGGAGCAATCGGACCAACAATGGCAGAAACATATCCGCAAGTTCAAAGCTATTCCAGGCTAGGTCATCTGGGTGAAATGTTACTCGCTTATTATCCCGAAGGAAAAGACAATCCTTCCTTACCCATTTCATTTGTAGAAAATGGAGGCGCCGCAGTCGATTCTACTTTTTTTGATGTATTTTCTTTTGAGTTTTTATCAGGTGGACCTGCCAAAGGCATCAATCAAACCAATTTCATTTACCTAACGGAAACACTTGCAAGTAAATTTTTTATCAATGCTGACCCAATTGGAAAAACAATATATTTTCAGGAAGGACTGGCGCTAACAGTGGCGGGCGTATTGAAAGACATTCCAAATTCGTCCAGTATTCAATTCGGCTATTTGGTGCCATTCGAGGTGGAAAAAATGATCGGAATGCCAATAGATGGCTTTGGTGGCACAAATTTCTTAACCTATTTTGTTTTGAATGATCCTGCTTCAGCCAAGGTTATAAACGCTGAAATCAATACATTTCTGGACTCCAAGTCAGATGATAAAATACTGGAAGTTGATCGCTTTCTATCTCATATTCATCAATCGTATTTGTACGGTGAAAGTAAAAATGCCTGGGTTATAATCATTTTTGGAATTATTGGTATTAGTATATTGCTTGTTGCGGTTATTAACTATGTAAACTTGTCCACAGCAAAATCCATTGACCGGGCTAGAGAAGTAGGTATTCGTAAAACCGGAGGAGCATCGCGGTGGCAATTGATCCGACAATTTCTTGCAGAAAGTATTCTCACTACATTGCTGGCAATGAATTTTGCCATCCTTATGGTGGAATTGATTCTTCCGTATTTTAACAACAAATTTGAAACACAACTGCACATTCCTTATGATACGCTTTCATTTTGGATTTACGTCTCTTCACTGGTATTAATTGTGGGTTTTTTAGCTGGGTTTTATCCTGCATTCATGCTATCTTCATATAAACCTACTCTTGTCCTTAAGAATTTCACTGGTGGAAAATCACGTGGTGCTACCCTCCGTAAAATATTGGTTATCTCTCAATTTTCTATCACCTTATTTTTCATTGTTTGTACTATTTTCTTATTCAAACAAATCTCATATGTCGATACTGCTGACTTGGGCATTGATAAAGAAAATGTAATCTACATCCCAACTAGAGGCAAATTATGGGATAAATTCGACGAACTAAAGAATGATATTCTCAATGAATCCTCGGTGAATTATGTAACAACTGCAAGTGAATTGCCCAACAATGTAAACCATGGTGAAATTGAATGGGGTAAAGAAAAAGGGAGCCAAAATACGATTGCCAGAATAATGTGGTGTGGTGATGATGCATTTGAGACTTTCGGTCTGGAACTAACTCAAGGACGATATTATAGCAATACTGTTAAATCGGATCTCGAGGAAGGAATTATTGTAAATGAAGAAGCGTTAAAACTGTTGGATTATCAGGGAGATCCCATTGGCCAGCGATTTTATCTTTGGGGAAATGAACGGACGATTATTGGTGTGGTGAAAGATTTTACCTTTTTTCCTATCGACATTGGTGGAAAAGCCATTGTTCTCCTGTATCAGAACATCAATCAATTTATTTTCATTAAAACCACAGATGGGTTTAACGCAACTTCTTTAGTACGTTTGGAAAAAATTATAAAAAAATACAACCCGGATTATCCATTTGAGTATTACGCTCTTTCTGAATTTAAAAATCCAAGCTTTAAGTCATCCGGACCTTTAATCGCAATTTTACTGTATATTTCCCTGTTTGGTATTTTTATCTCTTGCCTTGGAATGTTCGGACTAGCACTTTTCACTGTTGAAAAAAGAACCAAAGAGATTGGTATCCGAAAAGTATTTGGAGCTTCAATCGCCGGAATTACATTGCTGCTTTCACAAGGATTTATAAAATTAGTGTTGATCGCAAATTTGATTGCTTTGCCGCTGGCCTTTTTGGCATTGCGGGGAATTCTTGGATTCTTTGTCGTAAAGGTAAATTTATCTCTATATGTATTTATAGG
>JAHEMV010000105.1 GCA_024643455.1 Cytophagales bacterium | reverse complement strand
TAAATTATGGAGGATTGAATGGAGAGTATTACTGGTACCAGCATACCAATGTTTGGGAGGAAGCAAAGCTTCTGAAATATACGCCAAGATCCATTATCGACAGCAGGTCGAGACATCGTACCATGGCTCCTGAAGAGGAATATGAAAATGGTCACATCCTCACATCGCAGTCATGCAAAAAATTGGCTGATGCAGGCGTGAAGATATGTGTTGGCGGTCATGGACAATTACAAGGTTTAGGTGTACTTTGGGAAATGTGGAACCTGTCTCAGGGCGGTATGACTAATGATCAGGTGTTAAAAGCTGCGACAATCCATGGTGCCGAATACATTGGAATGGGCAACAGCTTGGGTTCGATCGAAGTCGGAAAACTTGCAGATATCATCGTATTGGACAAAGATCCATTACAAGACATCCACAATATGAATTCTGTAATCTATACCATCGTAAATGGCAGAATGTATGATACGGAAACCATGAACGAAATTGGCAATCACGATCATCTGAGGAGCAAATTTTTCTGGGAACAGGATGGCTACAATGACAACTTCGAATGGCATGCCGAGTCGCATAGCTTTACAGGCATAAAGTGTAGTTGTCAACAATGATCAGAAATCCTGTCCAATGAAAATCATTTCATGGAATTGCAACGGCGCATTTAGAAAGAAATATGGATATCTAGACGAGTTTGATTCTGATATTTTAGTAATTCAAGAATGTGAAGATCCAAGAAGATCGACTGATAAAAACTATAAAAATTGGGCAAATAATTGTTTGTGGTTAGGAGATAATAAAAATAAGGGATTAGGAATATTTGCTAAGAGTCACATCGAAATTACGCCTCTTAATTGGGAAAATGATAGACTAAAATATTTTATTCCATGCAAGATTGAAAATGATTTTAACTTAATAGCAACTTGGTGTCATGGGGCAAATTCTCCAACTTTTGGTTACATAGGTCAAATGTGGAAATATTTGCAACTCCATAAAACAAAGTTTAAAAAATGTGTAATAGCCGGAGATTTTAATAGTAATGTTATTTGGGATAAATGGGATCGATGGTGGAATCATTCGGATGTTTTGCGTGAATTAGAAAATCAAGATATTATAAGTTTTTACCACAAATTCTTTTTAGAGGATCAAGGTACAGAAAGCCGTCCAACTCTATATCTTCAGAAAAATATTAACAAGCCATATCATATTGACTATATTTTTGGCAGCAATGAAATCGCTGAGAGGGTAATTGCATTAGATATTGGTAATGCAACCAAATGGCTAGATAAAAGCGATCATATGCCTTTAATTTGTGAGTTTACCTGAGCTTCTTAATTTCCTTAGCTGATGCGAGCTTTTAGCAAGTGCCAGCAGTAGCTAGCATTGGGAATTTGGATCTTAAAAAAAATTAGAACACAATAATGTAATAACAATATAATTACTTACCTTTAGTCTATGACAGCGAAATTAATACAAATAGGAAATTCAAAGGGGATAAGACTACCCAAAACAGTAATTGAAAAGTATAAGTTCACAGATGAACTTGAATTAGTGGAATCAGAAGAAGGAGTATTAATCAAGCCTGTTTCAAAAGTCAGAGCCGGTTGGGACAAACAGTTTAAATCAGCCAAAGGAGTGGATGATGATTTTTCCGATTTTGCATCGATCACCAATGAATTTGATGAGAAAGAATGGACGTGGTAAGATATGGAGTGTATTGGGTGAATCTTGATCCAGCAGTGGGTAAAGAAATAAAGAAAACCAGACCGGTGGTAATTGTCTCTCCGAAAGTAATGATTGATAATCTGGACACTGTGTTAGTTTGTCCGTTAACTTCTACTATTAAAAACTACCCCAGTCGAGTAAAAGTGCTTATTAACGGGAAACCGGGTTCCGTAGCAATAGATCACATGAGATCCATCGATAAATCACGGATTGGCAAGCAATTAGGGATGCTTACAAATACGGAATCTGATAGTTTGGTCAGTTCGATTATCGAAGTATTTAAAAAGTAAAATGCATATCCGTGTCTTTCCCCCGAAAAGGTGTGAACGTTTAGCTAGTGTTTCTGGATATGTGCTCATATTCTACCCTTGCTATAAGCTTTTACCATCCTTCTCAACTATTAAGATACTTCATATTTCATAAGACTGGAGCAAAAATGGATTTTATAAAACCATTCCAAGCCAATTAATAATACAAAAATCCATACGGTTTACTCTTCGGATTTCTTGAATTCTGTTATTAAGAATGATATCTTGAATAGAAATTAAATTATCAGGCATGAAGGATCAAAAACACGACAAACCAAGAAGAGATTTTCTGAAAACGACAGCGATGATCGGAGGATTCTCTTTAATGCCAGGGGCTACATCCGGTTGGATAAATTCAAGTGTTATGAATGCAACAGCAAAAAAAGCCGATGGAAAAAGCATCATAGGAGCATACGGCTCATGGGCAGCTGATCTTGTCCACAAACCACCGCTGATGTCATACCGAAAAAACAACTTTAATGATCTGGATTCATGGAAAAATGAAGCATTAGCTAAAACAGTTGAATTGGTCTCTCCTCCGGAGATTGCTGAAATACCTGAAATTTCCATAGACAAAAAATACCAGTACGATGGACTGGACATAGAGGAAATCAGCTGGCAATTGCCGTATGGAAATCGAACAGAAGCAATTTTGATCAAACCACAAAACAACAATAAGAAGCTACCCGGTGTTCTTGGTTTGCACGATCACGGTGGAAATAAATATTTTGGTAAACGCAAAATAACCAAGACTTCAGATGATCAGCATCCCATGATGGCCGAACATCAGAAAAATTATTATGGCGGTCTGCCCTGGGCCAATGAGCTGGCAAAACGAGGCTATGTTGTGCTTGTACCGGACTCATTTGCCTTTGGCAGTCGCAGGGTATTATTTCAGGATATGGCTGAAATTCCATGGGGAGATTGTTCCACCAAAGGCAAGTCGGATCATGATCCTGAGAAACAAGAAAACATTGATGTATATAATACCTGGGCAAGCGCACACGAACACATACTATCCAAATCCTTATTTTGTGGCGGTACTACCTGGCCGGGAGTTTTTTTATCTGAAGACCAGGCAGCACTGGATGTCTTGAGTGCCCGCGATGATGTCGATGCGGATCGCCTCGGTTGTGCCGGCCTTTCCGGGGGTGGACTGCGAACAGTGTACCTCGGAGGGCTTGATCCCCGGATCAAATGTGCTGCAGCAGCAGGATTTATGACTACCTGGCTAGATTTCCTGATGAATAAAGCCTATACACATACCTGGATGACCTATACGCCGCTACTCCCCAACTACCTGGACTTTCCAGAAATCCTGGGTCTGCGCGTTCCGCTACCTACTATGACGTTAAATAACAACCAGGATAGGTTATTTACTCTTTCGGAGATGAAAAAAGCAGATAGTGTATTGAAAGAAGTTTTTGCTAAAGCCGGTGCGTCGGAAAACTACAAAGGAGGCTTTTATGATGGCGATCATAAATTTGATGTTCAAATGCAAAACGATGCTTTTGACTGGTTTGATCAATGGCTAAAAGGGTAATTATTTTAAGACAATGGATAGAGTTATATTCATTAATAACTCGTTTCATCAAGCTTTACCTTACCCCTGAAAGTCAAATACACAAACAACGTGTAACCCAGCACCATTGGAGTGCCTATCGCTGCAATAATCAGCATGATTTGCAATGATTTTGTGGAGGAAGCGGCATTGTAAATATCAATCGAATACTTCGGATCAACGGTTGACAACAACATATTTGGGTATAATCCAATCGCCACCAATATCAATAAAAGGCTAATGGTCAGGGATGAAAAGAAAAACGCTAATTTATAATTTCGTTTGTTTGCTAAACGGGGCACATTAGCTATACTCAAAAAAGTCAATAACGGTACGATGAATAACAATTGGTTATTTTTAAAATCTTCTGATAAATGTGGAATATAAAGTAGGGTGTAAAGTGTAGTAATTCCATAGCTGACCATGAAAAATATCATCCCTTTTTTCAATAAAAAAGTAAGCTGGGCAAATAATCTACCTTCGGTTTTTAGCAATAAGTAGATAGCACCGTGCGTCATAAACAATGCAAGCGCTGTGAGGCCCGTCATAATAGAGTACGGATTTAAAAACTCAAAAAATCCATCCCCTTTATATTCGAAATTATCTCCAATAGCGATCCCCTGAATGACATTTCCCAAAACTACACCAAGTAAGAAGGCAAGCATAATACTGGAAACACTATATGAAATATCCCAAGTCATTCTCCACCATGGCATTTCTTCTTTACCTCTAAATTCGATCGCTATAGCCCTAAAAATAATAAACACTAAAAAAAGTATGAATGGGATGTACATCGATGAGAATAATGTGGCATACATTACTGGAAAACCAGCAAATAATGCACCTCCGCCAATCACCAGCCAAACTTCATTACCATCCCAAACTGGACCAATGGCATTCAAAGCTATTTTCCTGTTTATTTCCTTTCTGAAAAACAAATGCCAGGCACCAGCACCAAAATCAAATCCATCCAGTATGCCATATCCGGAAAATAATCCTCCAACTACTAAAAACCACCAGGTGGGATAATCCAATCCTAAAAATGTTTCCATAATCCAATTAATTTCCAGTTAAAGCTTCAGTAATTTCCTTTGTCAACGGCCGGTCTCTTTCTTCACTTTCATCGTAGGGGCCGCCTTTTATTTTCTTATCCAGCAGGTAGATAAACAACACGAAAAGCAACGCATACACAAAAAAGAAAAGGATTAAAGAAAATAGTACCTGATTTTCTGAAACGGCCAACGAAAAAGCTTCTGAAGTCCTCAATAATCCATAAACCACCCAGGGTTGACGACCCATTTCTGCGGCAAACCATCCTACCTGATTGGCTATCTGCGGTAAAATAGCCGCGAAAACAAATACCCAGAGTAGCCATCGATACTCAAAAACGTTCCCCTTCCACCACAAAAAACCAGCAAACAAGGACAGCGCTATCAAGGTCATCCCGATGATAATCATGATATGATAAAATTGAAAAACAGCATTTACCTGAGCAGGTCGATCTTCTTCCGGGAAAGCGTTTAACCCGGTTACCGGAGCGGTGAAGTTGTATTCTAATAAAAAGGATAATCCTCCCGGGATGGAAATCCCTTTTACTTCCTGCTTTTCCTTATCTACCCAACCCAGAAGATACATATCTGCAGGAGCAGATTTCTCAAAATGACCTTCAAAAGCTGCCAATTTTGCTGGCTGATTTTTAGAAACTCCATCCGCTGATCTATGGCCAGTAGCCAATTGCCCCAACGAAAAGACGAGTGCCACGATCAAAGCAATTTTAAAAGCCTTTTCCGAAATTTCGATATATCTCCCCTTCAACAAATAATAAGCATGA
The DNA here is from genome assembly GCA_024643455.1 of Cytophagales bacterium. Taxonomy (GTDB): domain Bacteria; phylum Bacteroidota; class Bacteroidia; order Cytophagales; family Cyclobacteriaceae; genus JAAUQL01. The sequence goes on along the minus strand of JAHEMV010000105.1, from coordinate 6,938 downwards.
ATGCTCAACACCAAAAAAGCTCCGGATAAAAAAGCCCCAATCCAAACATGGGTTAGCCTGTCCACACTGGAAGGATTAAAAACCATCGCCCAGAAATCTGTAATTTCGGCCCGGGCATGCATTCCTTCACCTACGATATGATAACCTGCCGGCGTTTGCTGCCAGCTGTTTGCCACGACAATCCAGACTGCAGAAAACAAAGACCCAAAAAACACCCCTATGGTAGCTGTCAAATGCACCCAGGGTTTTACGCGGTTCCAGCCAAATAATAAAATTCCCAGAAATCCACTTTCCAATGCGAAAGCAAAGATACCTTCTGCGGCAAGTGCACTGCCAAAAACATCCCCTACATATCGTGAGTAAACTGCCCAATTTGTCCCGAATTCAAATTCCATGACAATACCTGTGACTACGCCAATACCAAAAGTCAGCGCAAAAATCTTTGTCCAGAATTTTGCCAACACATGATATTCCTTATTTCCGGTAGCGAGGTAAATACTTTCAAAAATGACCATAAAAAGACCTATCCCGATGCTCAATGGAGGGTAGATATAATGAAAGGCAATCGTAAATGCGAATTGTATACGGGAAAGTAATTCTACATCCATAATTCAGTGGTAATGATTCCAGAAATAACACTACAAAGAAAAGGTCTTTCGATGAAATCTCTTATTCGTAACAGGATTAATTACCCAAATTGTTACTATTTTTTAACCACCTACTTTAATGGATTGCTTTTAGTTGTTGAAGAATACTTCATCTGAGATATGGATGAATGAGTTCTTTATTCAGCCCGGATTTGACTAAAATCACCTCCACGCCAAGCTTTCCGACTTCATCAATATTTCGTAGCTCGTCATCAAAAAACACCATCTGATTAAATGGCATTTTAGTCTTTTTTTGAAGTGACTTAAAATGGCTGAGTTTGCTGCCCGGATAAATCTCAAAATGATCAATAAATTTTTTAATATCAAAAAGTGACATCAATTCTGTAGCCCAATCTGGCGCATATGTTCTTGAAGCCACTGCGATTTGCATTTGCTTATCCTTAAGCTCCTCCAGAATGGTATAGACATCCGGATATAATCGGATCTTCCTGTCGACTGCATCGCGAATGACGCCGTTTTGTCTACGATAAGGCGGGGAAGTATGATCGCACCAGGTGTCGCCACAATTCCAAAGTGTAAAGTCAAGATCAAAAACAATAAGCACTTTATAGTAGGTTTCTTTTCAATTCGCCCGCAAAATTAGTTAATTCGACCAAAAATAAAACAGAGGATGAAGTTACCAGAACGCAACCGCGATATAAAGCCCTTTATAGTGATGGAAGTGTTGGAAAAGGCTCACGAAATGGAGTCACACGGGATTGATGTGATCCACCTGGAAGTAGGTGAGCCGGATTTTGTTGCGCCAAAATCAGTAATCATCGAATCGAACATTGCCATGATGAACGGTCATACGCACTATACACATAGTTTAGGTGACCCGGAGCTCAGGAGTGCTATATGCATGGATTACTATAATAAATATGGATTGGGAATAGACCCAGGGCGGGTAATCATCACCTCAGGGTCATCGCCGGCCATACATTTGATTCTTTCCGTTTTGATGGAAAGGGGACAGGAAGTGATCATACCCGACCCGGGTTATGCATGTTATCCCAATTTCATCAAACTGCTAGAAGGTATTCCTGTACCAGTAAAATGTGAAGAATCAAATGGATTTCAATATGAACCGCAAAAGGTTAAAGAAAAAATCAATGATAACACTGCAGCTATTTTCCTGAACTCACCTTCAAATCCGACCGGTCATATTGCCAGTCCTGAAAATATGAAAGCATTGGCAAAACTAGGAAAATGGATCATTTCTGATGAAATATATCATGGACTGGTTTATGAAAATAAAGCACATTGCATGCTGGAATTTACGGATCAAACTTTTGTGATTAATGGATTTTCAAAGCTTTATGCAATGACAGGTCTTCGGGTGGGATATATGATTGCCCCGCCAGAATTCGTGCGTCCAATTCAAAAGATTCAGCAAAACATATTTATCTGTGCCAGTTCGGTAGCCCAGCGTGCTGCAATAAAGGCCTTGATTTCCTGCCATGACGATGTACAAGAACGGAAAGCGCAATATGCCCAAAGAAGAACGGTGATGATAAATAGATTAAAATCCATGGGTTTTGGCATCGCTAGAGAACCTGAAGGGGCATTCTATATATTTGCTAATGCCAAAAAATTTGGTCAGGATTCATACAAACTTGCTTTTGACATATTGGAAAATGCTCATGTTGGTGTGACTCCTGGAATAGATTTTGGTGCTAACGGCGAAGGATTTTTACGATTTTCCTATGCCAACTCAATCGAAAATATTAATAAAGGAATGGATAGAATCGAAGCTTATTTGAATAAGCAGGGAATCAAATAAATTGAATAACCGTATTTACAAAATTTGGTTTTTTGAATCAAATACGTACTAAAACAGAATAAAATTAATGCTCTTTTTCCATACCAAATTATTCTATATTTTTATTGAACACTAAAAAATTGGTTGCCTAAACATAACAGCTCCCTGATAATGATTTTTTCATGAGACACAATCTTAATCTTCAATACAGAACAATAATAAAAGCCTTTTTCATTGGTATTTCTTTATTGCTTTTTGGGAGAATCGGAAGCTCACAAGATATAAAATTTAATCACATCACTCCTGATGAAGGATTTGGATTTGGAAATGTTTGGTCAATTATTGAGGATCATGAAGGGTTTATGTGGTTTGCCACCGAAGATGGATTGATTAAATATGACGGTTATGAACTTTTAACGTTCCGAAATAATAAATCAGATCCCAAAAGTATTAGTGCGAATTTTTCCGTCTGTTTGCTGGAAGATAGATATAACCAACTTTGGATTGGCACTTTCGGTGGAGGATTGAATCGGTATGATAGGGAAAAAGATATTTTTTATCAATATCAACATAATGAGGATGATTCATTTTCCTTACCTCACAACCGAGTCAAAACATTATATGAAAGCAAAGATGGAAACATTTGGGTTGGTACGGAAGGAGGAGGTGTCGTTACCTTTGACCCAAATCCGAAAAAATTAGACGATTTAAAATTTACACCTTTTCAAATAGGCAATTCGGATAAGACAAATTTAAATTTAGACATGATCCGATCACTTGCTGAAGATCATGAAGGGAATATGTATTTGGGCACATTGGATGGCTTAATCATAATTGACCAGACTAGGAAAAATTTTACACATCTAAAAGCCGGGAATCAATTTCCCAATGTTCTTGGCAGCAATGCTATTTTGGAAGTATTTGTTGATTCAAAAGACAGAGTATGGATAGGCACATTGGATGCTGGCATGGATTTGTACAATACAAAAGACAAGTCTGTCTCACATTATTCCCCAATCGAAAATGAGAAGACACTAAATCATCATGAAATTGAAACCATAACTGAAGACCAAAATGGGAATATTTGGGTTGGCTCAGATAATGGACTAAGTAAAATGGACGATTCCAATTCTCCTGTTCCTAAAAACCGATTTACCAATTTCTTCCATGAGCCACTTGATAATAAAAGTTTGCTAAGCAATTCAATTAAAGTTGTATACACAGATAGCAGAAACGCGCTTTGGATCGGATCCTATTATGGAGGTATAAACATTTACAATCCACATTTATATAAATTCACCGCTATCCAAAATAAACCTTGGGTACCTAATTCCCTTATAAATAATAACATTACCTCTTTTGTTGAAGATGATAAACAAAACCTTTGGATCGGTACTGATGGGGGTGGACTGAGTGTCCTGAAAAACGCGGAAAGAGACATATTCCGGGACCAATACGTGAATATTGTTATTCAATTTAATAAAAACAGCACTCCAGAAACAAAAGTAAAGACACTTGAAATAGACAAAAACGGAATCTTGTGGATTGGATTTTGGGTTGGAGGCCTCTACAGTTATAATCCGCAAAATGGAAAAACAACCTATTTTGGACCTGGAGATAAAAGCCATTCCGGATTAGAAGCCATTCGTATTTTAGATATAAAAGTAGATAAACTGAACAATTTATGGATAGCGACCTTCGATGGGGGAATCAGTTATTACGATCAAATTGAAAATAAATTTAAAACCTATCTGAATAATGATGATGTACAAGGGGATCGTTTTAATGCCATTTTAGTGGATTCAAAAGACCGTGTATGGACCGGTGGCGATATCGGCGGACTGAACTTATATAACCCTGAAACGGACTCATTTGAACAAATTGAAAAAGAAGACATTCTGACCAAAAATATCTCTATTTTAAGTCTCATGGAAACAAAAGACGGCACAATATGCATCGGAACAGTCGCTTCAGGAATCATTTTATATAATCCGGAAAATAATGTATTAAAGAACTATACGGAAGAATCCGGGCTACCCAATAACGTAATCCATGCAGTGTTGGAAGATGATGATAGCAACCTTTGGATGAGCACCAATCAGGGTTTGGCTATGCTAAATACAAAGACGCAAACAGTAATCAATTATACAAAAAATGATGGCTTGCAAGGCAACCAGTTTAATAATGGAAGCAGTTTAAAAATCTCAAACGGCATGTTTCTTTTTGGCGGAACAAATGGATGGAATCCTTTTTATCCTAACGCTATTCAAAAGGATAATAAGGCAGAAAAAATAGTATACACAAATTTTTGGGTCAATGGCAAGTTAGTTCACTTGAAAGATGAAAAATCGCCTTTAAAATCAGATTTAAATGGGGACTCTCCAATAGAATTAAACTATAAACAGCAATCATTTAGTGTAGAATTTGCCTTATTAGATTATGATTTTTCGCTAACAAATCAATATGCATACTTTTTAGAAGGATTTAATGAAGACTGGCAATATATTGGAAAAGACCGTAAAGCAATCTTTACAAACCTGGAACCTGGAGAATATAAACTCAGAATAAAAGCAACCAATCAAGATGGTTTCTGGATGGAACACCCAAACAAACTTGTAATAAATATAAAACCTGCCTGGTGGCAGACTGAAATTTTCAAATACTCATTCATTTCGTTAATCGTTTTGCTTGTTTATTTATTTTATCGGATTAGAATTAATTTTCTTTTAAAACAAAGAAATAAACTTGAGAAGCAAGTACAAGGTCGCACCACAGAACTAAAATCAAAAAATGTTGAGCTGAGCGATAAAAACAATGAAATACAAGCTCAAAATGAAGAACTAACTGCTCAAAATGAACAGATAAGCCTCCAGCGGGAAGAGCTGGAAACGACAAAAGCCAAACTTCAAAACATAAATGAGCAGTTAGAAAATATTGTTGAACAGCGAACCAAAAAACTTGAATTAACGATAAAACAATTGGATAAAACAGTATCTGAGTTAGACAGATTTGTTTATAGCGCTTCACACGATTTAAGCTCGCCACTAAAATCAATTCGAGGATTGATACAAATAGCTAAAATTGAGAGAGAGCCAAGCAAGATACTCACCTGTATCAATCATATGGATTTTAGTGTAAATAACCTTGAAAATGTTATCAAAAGCCTCGTCGATTATTCAAGAAATTCACACTTGGAAGTCGTTTATAAACAAATAAACTGCCATGAGCTGGTTAATGAAATTATAGATGAATTAAAATACTGGCCTGAAGCAAATGATATTCATATAAATAATCAGATAGATAAAAAAATGTTGATCAGGTCTGACCAACACCGACTTAAAATTATTTTACATAACCTACTAGGAAACGGTATTAAATACGCTGACAGAAAAAAGCATGAGTCCTACCTAACTATTTCTTGTCAAATGCTCAATGACCATTGGGAATTGATCGTTTCTGATAATGGGATAGGAATAGATAATGAGCATCTTCATAGAATATTTGATATGTATTATCGAGCATCAGAAGTTTCGAAAGGATCAGGATTGGGTCTTTTTATTGTTAATGAATCAGTCAATAAGCTCAATGGAAAAATACATATTTCTTCGCAAAAAGATGTCGGGTCCACTATCTCTATAACTTTTCCATTGCACTGAACTTATTGATTTATTGCCAATACAAAAATAAAAGTAGAACACACTTAATTTACATTAACTGGCCTTTCCCAATCGTAATAAAAAATGAAATTGGTCATGGCCAATAGGTAAGATTGGATATTTTTGTAATACCTATTCATTAAACCATTCTACATGAGGTACATATCTTTCTACTCCATCCTATTTTTATTTTTTATTAGTGAAATATCATTTGGGCAAGATATTTCAATGATGATTCATTCGAATTGGCAATTTAGGCAGGTTGGCAATAGTGAATGGCTAAACGCCGAAGTTCCGGGTACTGTACATACTGACTTGTTGAAAAATGGTAAGATTAATGATCCCTTTTACGGTATGAACGAAAAAGACCTGCAATGGATCGAAAAAGAAGATTGGGAATACCAAACGACCTTTAATGCAAATGGAGAACTCATCACTCGCGATAAAATTGAATTGGATTTTCAGGGTTTAGATACCTATGCAGATGTTTATTTGAATGATTCAATGATTTTGGAATCGAATAATATGTTCAGAAGCTGGCAGGTGGATATCACTGAAATCATCAGACGTGGAGAAAATGAATTATGGATATATTTCCATTCTCCAATAAACAAAACTGAACCGATCTATGATCACCTGGGTTATACCATTCCGGTTAGTTCCAATGATCAGGCAGATAAAAAATTGAGTGTTTTTACCAGAAAAGCTCCATATCATTATGGCTGGGATTGGGGCCCACGTTTCGTGACTTCCGGGATTTGGAGACCAATCATTTTGAGGGCTTGGAATAGTGTCTTGCTAAAAGATGTATATATCGAACAACACGCTATTGCTGCAGAATCAGCATCAATAATCGCTCATTTTGAATATATT
>JAHEMV010000104.1 GCA_024643455.1 Cytophagales bacterium | reverse complement strand
TTATGATCATGCACCCGGGGCCTATAAACCGTGGAGTGGAATTAAACAGCGATGTAGCCGACTCTGAACATTCGATCATTCTTAACCAGGTAGAAAATGGAGTTGCCATCAGAATGGCAGTGCTGTATCTTCTTGCCGGAGCAAAGGGCGAAGCTTAGAATCTTGCGGCAATCAATAAATTAAGATCCCGATATTTCAGGCCAACTTTTTGGCCAATGGTGGCATTGGAAAGTGTTCCTTTATAGCTATAAATACCTTTCATAAACCACTTATGTGAAAATATCATTTCCTCCAGACTTCCTGAATCTGATATCTCCATGAGAATCGGAGTAAAAATATTGCTTAACGCTGTAGAAGCTGTCCGCGCAACACGTGAAGCGATATTCGGGACGCAATAATGTATTACACCATATTTGGTAAAAACTGGATTTTGATGTGTAGTGATCTGTGAGGTTTCAAAACAACCTCCCTGATCAATACTGACATCCACAATGACCGATCCTGGTTTCATTTGAGCTACTATCTCTTCTGGTACAACATAACGCATTCTGCCTTTTTCAGCGCGTAACGCCCCAATTACAACATCTGCTTCACGAATTGAAGCACCAAGAGTAGAAGGCTCAAAAGTACAGGTGGAAACTTGCTGCCCTAATGCGTGTTTTATCCTTCTCAGTTTATACAAATGATCATCAAATATCTGAATATCTACCCCCAGACCAAGGGCCGTTCTGGCTGCAAATTCAGCAACTGTACCAGCGCCAAGAATTACTGCTTTAGTTGGTGAAACTCCAGTAATCCCTCCAAGAATGATCCCTTTCCCATTGTGGTTATTGCTTAAATATTCAGCAGCTATCAGCATTACAGAACTTCCTGCTATTTCACTCATTGCTCTGACTACTGGCATCCCGCCTGCCTTATCTTCAATAAGTTCAAATCCAATAGCAGTTATACGTTTTGCATTTAACTTTTCAAAATACGGTTTTTCGAGATTACCAAGTTGCAAAGCTGAAAATAGTGTTTTCCCGGGTTTCATCAATTCAATCTCTTCAAATGTCGGAGGCTCCACCTTCAGGACAATATCCGCCTTAAACAATTCTTTATGGCTGTAGGCAATTTTAGCCCCTGCATCACTATAATCTTTGTCTGTAAAGTTAGAGGGAGTTCCTGCCCCGGATTCAATCCAAACTTCGTGACCATTATCTACTATAAGTTTTACGCTGTTAGGAGTCACTGGAACACGCTTCTCTTGCATCCTAACCTCCTTGGGAATGCCGATGAAAAGCGCTTTTCGTGATTTTTTAACCTCCAACAAGGCTTCCTGTGGGTATAGTTTGGTCTCTTTAGCGAGATGCTCAAAACCTGATTTAGGGCTATTTTCCATGATGGCTTATGTTTATTTCCCGACTTGTATTGGAGGTTATTTTTATTTCAATTTTTAAAAACTGATCTGGAAGTAGCGATGGGATCTTTTGCGGCCATTCTATAAAACAGAGATCTCCAGAGTCGAAATACTCTTCGATGCCTATATCCATGGCTTCTGATTCATTTTTTATGCGATAAAAATCAAAATGATAAAAAATATCACCATTGGAATTGCCATACTCATTCACTATACTAAATGTGGGACTATGCACATTGTCTTCAACATTTAAATGATTGGCAATAGCCTTTATCAATGTAGTTTTTCCAGAACCCATTTCACCATAAAAAATCCAAATTCGGCTTTGGCCTGAGTACTTTATTATTTCCTGAGCAATCTTGTCCAGCGCTTTTTCAGAATCAACAATCAACTGCACCTTACTAGTTTTTTATCTATTCTTTGAAGTTAGTGAAATTATAGGAATTATCATTTCTTCCATAGATAATCCCCCATGCTGAAAAGTGTCACTGTAGTACTTTACATAATGATTGTAATTGTTCGGATAGGCGAAAAAGTAATCTTCAGTCGCAAATACATAGGTAGATGACACATTGAGTTTTGGGAGAAATATATTCTCTGGCTTTCGTACTACAAAGGCTGCTTTTTCATTGTCAAACCCAAGGTTTTTGCCAAGTTTAAATCTCAAATTGGTATTGGTATTTCGATCGCCAACAATTTTGAAAGGCCTTTTTACTCTTATCGTTCCATGATCGGTTGTTAGAATCAGTTTAGAATCCGTTTTTGAGATTTTCTTGAGTAGTTCAAACAAAGGAGAGTGCAAAAACCAGGATTTTGTCAGGGATAGATAAGCTCGCTCATCAGGAGCCAACTCCCGGATCACTTCCATTTCGGTGCGGGCATGCGATAACATATCCACAAAATTATACACGATTACATTCAGATTGTTACCAAGCAGGTTGTTCATGCTGTCAGAAAGGGCTTTCCCTTGTGCGACATTCTTAATTTTATTATAACTCCATTTAATATCGATCCGGAGCTTCTTTAACTGACGCTCAATAAATTTATCCTCAAAATTATTTTTTCCATCTTCAACATCTTCTCCAATCCAAAGATCAGGGTGCTGTCTGGCCATTTCCGAAGGCATCATGCCAGAAAAAATAGCATTTCTTGCATATCCGGTTGTGGTTGGCAATATGGAATAATAACTTTCTTCTTTGTCAATGGTAAAATAATTGGCAATCTGCCCCTGAATGATTTTCCACTGGTCAAATCTTAGATTATCAATAACGATGAAGAATACAGGGCGGTCTTCATTAATCTCCGGAAATACCTTTTTTCTCATAACTTCATGAGAAAGCATTGGTCGGTCACTTTCAGCATCGTTTAACCAATCTTCATAATTTTCTTTTACAAATTTTGAAAAATTAAGATTCGCCTCACTTTTTTGCATTTCCAGCACTTCACTCATATCGTTATTTCCAGCATTAGTCATCTCCTGCTCCCAGAATATCAGCTTCCGATATACATCAGCCCATTCCATATGGTTGAGAAAATCGCCAAAAGCCATACTTATATTTCTGAAATCCTGTTGATAATTCATATTGGTTCTTTCGGAAACCAGTCTTTTATTGTCCAACAATTTTTTGACAGAGAGTAGTATCTGGTTTGGGTTTAATGGCTTTATAAGGTAATCTGCAATTTTGGAAGCGATGGCTTCTTCCATTATATGTTCCTCTTCACTTTTTGTGATCATCACTACTGGGATGTCAGATTTTATGGCTTTTATCTGTGACAGTGTTTCCAGTCCAGTCATTCCCGGCATATTTTCATCCAAAAAAATGATATCAAAATTTTCTTTTTCAATTTCATCGATTGCATCAGGACCACTGGTAACCGGAGTGATGTCATATCCTTTTTGCGTGAGAAACATGATATGTGGCTTCAACAAATCAATTTCATCATCAGCCCATAAAATCTTATATCTTTGCATAGCGTAGTTTCAAATAATAACGTCCAAAAGGCACAATTTAATCAATTAAAAGCTTTGAATAAGAAAAAAATAATTAATGATCCGTTATACGGGTTTATTAGCATCCCAAACGAACTTATTTACGATATTATTAACCACCCTTACTTTCAGCGTCTCCGAAGAATCAAGCAACTAGGTATGACTGACTTCGTTTATCCAGGGGCACTTCACACTCGTTTTCACCATGCATTGGGGTCTATGCACCTTATGAACGAATCATTAATAAATCTTCGTCACAAAGGGATTGAGCTGTCTGAAGAAGAATTCAATGCGGCGCTTATAGCCATTTTACTTCACGATGTAGGACATGCCCCATTTTCTCATGCTCTGGAAAATGAATTGATCCTGGGGCTTGATCATGAGGAAATATCGTTAATAATCATGCATGAACTAAACAGACAGTTTGGTGGTAAACTGGCGATGGCTATACAAATTTTTAATGGCACTTATCCTCGCAAATTTCTACACCAGCTCGTCTCCAGTCAGCTGGACATTGACCGCTTGGACTATCTCAATAGGGATAGTTATTTCACCGGGGTGGTTGAAGGAAGAATAGGTTCTGAGCGCATTATTAAGTTATTGAATGTTGTTCATGATGAATTGGTCGTGGAAGAAAAAGGCATTTATTCCATCGAAAATTTTCTGAGTGCACGAAGATTGATGTACTGGCAGGTATATATTCACAAGACAACAGTAGGAGTTGAAAAAATGCTTATTCAGATTATCCGAAGAGTTCGGGCCTTGAACAGGAAGACGGAACTTTCCCCTGAACTTGATTTTTTTATAAACAATACCATTACGCAACAGATTATGGAAAATGATAAAAGCATTCTTCAGGCATTTTGCTATCTGGACGATTATGATATTCTTGGTGCAATCAAGAGATGGTATCATGACGAGGATGTGGTTTTGTCACAACTTTGCAGAATGCTTCTTGAACGAAGATTATTTAACGTTAGACTCTCAGAATCAAAATCGGATTCAGAAGAGTTAAAAGCATTGAAAAACCATGTAATTGCAAACTATGGCATTAAGGAAAATCTTGTGAAGCATTTTGTAGTCGAGGGTACAAAAAGCAACTCAGCATATATAGGTGGAGGTCAACAGATTAATATGCTTACTAAGTCTGGTAAAATTGTAGATATTGCAAATGCATCGGATTTACCAAACATTAAGGCAATGCGGAAAATAGTGAAAAAGTATTATCTATGCTGGCCGAAAAATATATCTTTGCAAACGTAACTGTAACACCAAAACAGGCTTAAAACGCCAATAATATATCCTCTTCTAAAAAAAAACGAACTAAATGGAATTTACTATATCACAAATCGCCGCCATACTTCAGGGCGAAATAGATGGAAATGGCCAGGAAAAGGTGAATACTATCGGTAAAATTCAGGATGCTCAGAAAGGTGCTATTACATTTCTCTCCAATCCGAAGTATGAAAATTATATCTATACCTCGGAAGCATCTGCTGTTATTGTCAAAAAAGATTTTGTGCCTACAAAATCTGTCAAACCAATTCTTATAAAAGTTGATGACCCCTATTCAAGTTTTACAAGGCTATTGGAAGAATATGACAAAATAGCTTCCTATAGTAAAGTTGGAATAGAAGAACCTGCATATATCGCAACCAATGCTACAGTGGGAGAAAAAATTTATCGGGGTGCATTTTCATACATAGGATCCAATGTGAAAATAGGAAATAATGTGAAAGTATATCCACAAGCCTATATTGGTGATCATGTTACCATTGGTGATAATTGTATATTATATTCTGGTGCAAAAATTTACGCCAACACCGTTATTGGCAATAATTGCATTATTCATTCAGGAGTTATTGTTGGCAGCGATGGTTTTGGATTTGCTCCTCAACAGGACGGTACTTATAAAAAAATACCTCAGCTAGGTAATGTCATTATTCGTGACAATGTGGAAATTGGCGCAAATACAGTTATCGATTGCGCAACGCTTGGCAGTACGATCATTGATGCCGGTGTCAAGCTGGACAACCTGATTCAAATTGCACACAATGTAGAAATCGGCACAAACACAGTAATTGCTTCGCAGACCGGTATTTCCGGTTCTACAAAAATTGGCAAGAATTGTATAATTGCAGGCCAGGTTGGTCTGGTTGGGCATATTGAAATTGCCGACCGTGTAACACTGGCAGCAAAAACCGGTCTTGCAAAATCTGTAAAAAAAGAGGGATCTGTAAAATTTGGTTATCCTGCTATGGATCATAAAGAATATCTTAAATGCCATGCCATTTTCCGTAACCTTCCAGAATTAAGAGAAAGAGTTAATGATCTTGAAAAAAAAACGTTAAATTTGCCGGCTAAATAATTGTTAGTGCATGCATTTAAAACAACATACGATAAAAAAGCCAGTTACATTGAGCGGTGTTGGCCTTCATACAGGGGTCGATGTTCATATGACTTTTTTACCAGCCAAAGCAAATCACGGAATTAAATTCCAACGAATTGACCTGGAAGGACAACCTATCGTTGATGCCGATGTGGACAATGTGGTGGATCTTTCCCGAGGAACAACCATAGAACAAAATGGTGCACGGGTCAATACCGTGGAGCATACCATGGCTGCTCTAGTAGGTATGGAAATTGACAATATTATCATTCAGCTTGACGGGCCAGAGCCTCCTATTATGGATGGAAGTTCTAGGATGTTTATCGATGCCCTGGAAGCTGCTGGTACTGAAGAACAAAATGCATTAAGGAATTTTTTCACTGTTCCTGAAAGTATATTCTACCGTGATGCATCCAGAGATGTAGAAATTGCTGCCTTACCTTTGGATGATTATCGCGTAACGGTGATGATTGATTATAAGTCTCCCGTACTTGGAAGTCAGCATGCGTCCATTACTGACATCTCTCAATTCAAAAAAGAAATTGCTGGAGCACGGACATTTTGTTTCCTCCATGAATTGGAAATGTTATACAAAAACAACCTGATAAGAGGTGGTGATCTGGACAATGCAATAGTTGTGGTTGATCGGGTTGTTGAAGAAGGAGAACTTGATTATCTGGCCAAATTATTCAATAAACCTAAAGTTGTTGTAAAGGAAGAAGGGATTTTGAATAATGTAGAATTGCGACATAGCAATGAACCTGCTCGACATAAACTTCTGGACGTAATGGGTGATCTCGCACTTGCAGGAAGGCCAATTAAAGCACAAATTTTAGCTGCTAGGCCAGGACATGCTGCTAATGTGGCATTCGCAAAAAAAATAAAGCGAATGATGGAACAGCAGGAACATGCCAGCATTCCAAATTATGATCCAAATGCACTGCCCGTTTACGATATCAATCAAATAAAAGATATACTACCGCACACCTATCCATTTTTACTTATTGACAAGGTTATTTATATCGACGATAATACGGTGGCTGGTGTAAAAAATGTTACTTATAACGAACAATTTTTCCAGGGTCACTTCCCGGGGAATCCGGTAATGCCTGGAGTGCTAATAGTTGAATCCATGGCACAGATTGGTGGAATATTCGTATTGAATACAGTTCCTGATCCACAAAATTATTGGACTTATTTTTTGAAAATAGAAGATTGTAAGTTCAGGAGACCTGTTATGCCCGGAGATACTCTTATTATACGATGTGATCTCCTTGAACCAATTAAAAGGGGAATCGCCAAAATGCGTGGACGTGCCTTTGTTGGTGATAAGTTAGTTACAGAAAGCACAATGATAGCCAGTATAGTTAAAAAGAATCAATGAATCAACCATTAGCATATATCCATCCTGAAGCAAAAATTGCAGACAATGTTGTTATTGAACCATTTTCTACCATCCACAAAGATGTGGAAATTGGTGAAGGAACATGGGTAGGATCAAATGTCACCATCATGGAAGGTGCCAGGATTGGAAGAAATTGTAAAATTTTTCCTGGTGCAGTAATTTCCGGCGTTCCTCAAGATTTGAAATTCGCAGGAGAAAAAACAACTACTATTATCGGTGATAATACTGTAATCAGAGAATGTGTTACCATAAGCCGGGGTACAGTTGAAAAGCACAAAACAGTCATCGGATCGAATTGTCTCATTATGGCCTATGTGCATATCGCACATGATTGCCAGATTAGTGACAGGGTTATTTTGGCCAACTGTGTACAGCTTGCAGGACATGTTATTGTTGATGATTTTGCGATCATTGGAGGATCTACCGCGGTTCATCAGTTTGTGAAAATTGGTCCTCATGTCATGGTCGCTGGAGGATCCTTAGTTCGAAAAGACGTACCTCCGTTTGTTACTGCGGCAAGAGAACCGTTGAGTTATGCAGGGATAAATTCTATTGGACTTCGCAGAAGAGGATTTACAAACGATAAGATTAATGAAATCCAGGAAATCTATCGACGGATTTATCTTAGAGGAATGAACAATTCCAAAGCACTGGATGCGATCCAAATGGAAATGTCCAGCTCAAAGGAGCGTGATGAGATTATCAACTTTATCAGGAACTCTGATCGCGGTGTAATGAAAGGATATAACAATAAAATCTAATCACCTATCTTTATTGAATGGAGATTCAACTTCAAAAAGTTGCCAAAAAATTTAATAAAGAATGGATTTTTAGAAATTTAGACCTTCATGTACAGGATGGCAAACCTATAGCCATCACAGGCCCAAACGGAAGTGGAAAATCCACGCTTCTTCAAATAATATCCGGGAGTTTGCTGCCAACTGAAGGCATGATTCTTTATACCCACAACAATAAAGAAATCGAGCCCGATCAAATTTACAGCTATATTTCTATGGTGGCCCCCGCTTTGAGCCTACCAGAAGATTTTACCCTTTCAGAATTCATATCCTTTCATTTTAAATTCAAAAAACTAAAGGAAGGATATAACCTGCAGGATTTACCAGCTGTTTTTAAGCTTGAAAAAGCCAAAGATAAATACATAAAAAATTTTTCTACCGGCATGAAGCAACGTCTAAAATTAGGGATAGCTTTCTATGCTGATACGCCTTTGTTATTACTCGATGAACCAGCTACAAATCTCGATAATTTAGGTTTTGACTGGTATTTGGAGGAAATCGGGAAACTATTTAAAGAAAAACTGATATTTGTCTGTTCCAATAGAATTGAAGAATATGAATTTTGTAAAACTTTTATCGATATATTGGAGTTCAAAAAACAATACGTTTTTTAAAAGGAAGTGTCAAGGTATTTTGTATACCATAAAATTAATTAAAGCATGAAACGCAAAGGCTCAATTCTTATTTTACTGGTCATTTTTTCTTTTCCGCTTCTGTATAGTTGTGGTGGTAAAGTAGAACCTTCACTTGATTTACAACAAAAAGCGGCCAAAATTCTTGATGAAGGCAGCCCCTGGGGAGGAACAGGGAATGTAGAAATTCTTGCCAGTCCATCTGGAGTAGATCCATCAGATCTTGCCGGGCTACAAGTAAGTTTTAGTACATATGGGGCCGATGGTGATTGGGCTCCAACATTCTTTGAAACGTCTGGAGCCGATGATTTCCTAAAAACCAACAATGCCACCTGGGTTTGGACCGGATCCGGAACAGATGTAATCTCGTTAACTGAAGCATCTGTTGCCGAATTGACCAGTGTCGATGTAGCAGACGGCATCGTGACCTTTACCTTTGAGGTAAGTCAGGGCACTGGTGGAGGAAGAACAACCGGTATAGATGGATATTATACTGTTAGCCTTAAATAAAAATTATCTGCTGCTGTAATTCTTTACTTCATCGATAAAGCACTTTACTTTATCTGCTTCCATATCAGGATACACTCCATGACCCAAATTTGCTATGTGTCTATGTTTCCCAAACTGGTCTATCATTTTCCGTGTCTCTGTCTTTAATGTGCTAAAATCTGCATAAAGCGCGGCCGGATCAAGATTTCCTTGCAAGGTCTTATTCGGACCAATCAGCTCCCTTGACTCTTTTATATCCATATTCCAGTCCAGGCCTACCACATCACAATTTATAGAACCAATCGATTTTCTCGAAGCATAAGCCCCTTTCGCAAAAACAATAACAGGAACCTCAGTAATCGCATCTGCAATTTTTGAAATGTATTTCAACGAGAAATCATCATATTGCCCTGCTGGTAGTATTCCTGCCCAGGAATCAAAAACCTGGACAATATCTGCCCCTGCGGCGATTTGATTTTTTAAATAATTGATGGTGCTATCTGTGATTTTGTCCATTAACTTATGAGCGAATACAGGATCATTATATAAGGTTTTCCTTGCAAGAGAAAAGGTCTTACTGCCTTTACCTTCTACCATATAACAAAATATCGTCCATGGAGCTCCGGCAAATCCAATTAATGGCACGCGACCATTCAGTTCTCTTTTGGTGACTTTGATTGCATCGATCACATATCCAAGGCTGTCATCATCTGCTATTCGGAGTCGAGCCAGGTCTTTTTCATTTTTTACAGTCTGGGGAAATCTCGGCCCTTTGCCTTCCTCCATGGTATAGGGCAATCCCATAGCTTCTGGAATTACGAGTATATCTGAAAATATTATAGCAGCATCCACTCCCAATATATCTACCGGCTGTATGGTCACCTCGGCTGCTAAATCCGGATTTTGTACCAGTTCTATAAATCCTGAAAGCTTACTTCTAACTTCCCGATATTCCTTAAGTATCCTACCTGCCTGACGCATTACCCATACTGGAGTTCGTTCAGTTCTTTCTCCTTTGGCGGCTCTCAGCAGCAAATCATTTTTAATTTCCATCTAAAATCTATTTTTGTCCTTTGGCATGGCAAAACTAATGCATTATGTTTTATTTTTAAGATAAATTTATAAAAGCTTTATTAATGCTATTGCTATGACTAAAACAATAATATTTACTGAAAAAGCCCCAGCACCTATTGGCCCTTACAGTCAGGCTATAAAGATTGAAAAGACGCTTTATGTTTCTGGACAAATACCCATAATCCCTGAAACTGGACAGATTATAAACGATGATATATCCAAAGAAACTGAACAGGTAATGAGAAATATATGGGCGATCTTAAATGCCGCAGGAATGGACTTTAGTAACGTAGTGAAATGCAGCATTTTTGTAACGGACATGAAAGATTTCCCCATAATCAATGCCTCTTATGAAAAATATTTTGATTCAGATGAACCAGCAAGGGAAACAGTACAGGTTGCAGCGTTGCCCAAGGGAGCACATGTCGAAATTTCCTGTATAGCAGTAGATTAATGGATTTTTTCTATCCTTCAGAGTCAGAAACCAGGCTTGTCAGTCTTTCTCAGAAACAGTTATTTCAAAACCTGGAAAAGCATATAAAACCATTAAAAGAAAAGGATAATATAGACGAATCCGGGGACTACCTGTTTAATGGAATTTGGAACGAAGCTGGTTTTTCAATTTCATTAAAACTAAAAATCGCCAATAATTTTGTGCCCTTAATCGACGGCTCGATTATACATTCAGATGAGGGTCTGCTCATTCGCCTGACCTATGAATTTTTCCCCTCCACAAAGAAATTATTGCTTTTCTGGACCATTCTAACACTGGCAATTACGTTATTTTTTGTTGTCCTTTACCATGCATGGTGGTATGGGGCCATTAGTTTTGGGTTTTGCCTGGTAAACTATATTCTAAGCAGGGAAAATTTCAAAATACAAGTTCGCAAAAGTAAACGAATGCTTGAAAAAATGCTTTCTTGAACTATTTTCTTTAAACCATCACGGCATTTCTTACCTTTGTGTAAAGTTTACAATCAATGAAAAAGGAAGTAAGGGTACGTTTTGCACCTAGCCCGACCGGGGCGTTGCATATTGGAGGGGTGAGGACCGCGTTGTATAATTACCTGTTTGCAAAAAAAAATAAGGGAACATTTATATTAAGGATTGAGGATACCGACCAGACGAGATTTGTCCCCGGAGCAGAAAACTATATCAATGAGACCTTTAAATGGCTGGGAATTGAGCCAGACGAAGGAGTCAATTATGGAGGTGAATTTGCCCCTTACAAACAATCTGAGCGCAAGGACTTATATAAAAAATATGCTCAACAACTCATAGAGGAAGGAAAAGCTTATTACGCATTTGATTCACCAGAGGAGTTGGATGCCATGCGAGAGCGATTGAAAGAAGCAAAAGCTGACAACCAGGTATATGATAGCTTTTCAAGACAGAGTATGAGAAATTCCCTTACTTTGTCATCCGAAGAAGTGAACAAATTACTGGAAAAGAATACCCCATACGTTATCCGTTTAAAAGTAGATCGTGAGCAGGAAGTGAGTCTTACCGATATGATTCGTGGTGAAGTGAAGGTAAGTTCCAATAACATTGATGATAAAGTATTGATGAAGTCTGATGGTATGCCAACCTACCATCTTGCAAATGTGATTGATGATCATTTGATGAAGATTTCGCATGTCATACGAGGTGAAGAATGGTTACCGAGTGCGCCGTTGCATGTTTTGTTATATCAAAACTTTGGTTGGACTGATACCATGCCACAATTTGCTCATTTGCCCTTGTTGCTCAAGCCCGATGGAAATGGGAAACTGAGTAAACGGGATGCCGATAAACATGGGTATCCTGTATTCCCACTGGACTGGACAGATCCTAATACAGGCGAGCAATCCATCGGTTTCAGGGAACAAGGATATTTACCAGAAGCCATGACAAATTTCCTGGCAATGCTTGGTTGGAATCCAGGCACAGAGCAAGAATTATTTACCCTAACCGAACTAGTAACTCTTTTTTCGATAGAAAGAATTAATAAATCCGGAGCAAAATTCGACATCGAAAAAGGGAAATGGTTTAACCAGCAATACCTGAAAAATATAAGTAACGAAACGCTTGCTACTGGGTTTTTATCGCTTTTAGTAAAAGAAAATATTGCTTGCACACAGGAGAAGGCTATAGCAATCTGTGGGTTGATGAAAGAGCGTGTTACCTTTCCACAGGAAATCTGGACAA
>JAHEMV010000103.1 GCA_024643455.1 Cytophagales bacterium | reverse complement strand
ATTGGAGCAAATTCCCAAATCAACGCTCTAAAGATTTTAAAGAATTGATGTTTGAAAGTGTACCTACTGCAGGTGGTTTAGCTTCCATGAGTCAGATAGAAGGTAGAATATTGGATTATGAGCAAATTGCGTTGAGTGTTTTAAGCCAAAATGTTGGAGCGAAAGATCTTTCATTTGAAAAAATTGTACCGATGGTACTACCTGAATCGCAACTGGTAGCCGCCGGAGCAAAATACAAGGCCAAAATGTTTATTTCTGCTAAACCAACAGGCGATACTCCCACAATGAAAATGAATGGTTCAAGTATTCCAGTGGACTCTGAAGGTTTTGGTACTGTAGAATTTACTGCTAAGGCAGATAAATACGATGCTAATGGCCAGGAGAGGAGAACTTTTACTGCTGAAATTACAATTGGAGATCAAACTTTTACTGAGCCAATAACATATATTGTTGCCAGACCGGTTATACAGATTCAATCAGCTTCAGTTCAGGCTTTATATAGAAACTGTGGTAATAAATTGAATGTGCAGGTACCTGCTTTAGGAGCATCCTATGATCCTTCTTTCCAGGTTAAAGGTGGTGCAACCCAAGGTGGTAAAGCGGGACAAGTAACTATTATTCCTACAGCACCAAATGTTGAACTTTCTGTTTATAGCGCTGGCACATTTATAGGAACCGAGAAATTCAGGGTTAAAGGAATTCCAAACCCAGAGTTGGTATTAAAAAGTGGTGGCAAAGAAATAAATCTGAAGCAGGGTGTAACCCAGGTTCCTAGAGAACTTACCTTAACCGCTGAACCTGATCCAGATTTTGCTCAGTTCTTGCCTGAAGACGCAAGATATAGGGTTACCAAATGGGAAGTTACACTTGCGAGAGGACAAAGAGCAATCGAGACTATTCCAGTTTCTGGTCCTCAAGCAAATTTAGCTTCTTTTGTATCCAAAGTACGGCCTGGTGACAGAATTATAATCGAAGCAAAAGAAGTTCAAAGAATGAATTTTAAAAATGAAAGAGAAGATGTAAAAATTGGGACGAACTCTTCAATAAAAACAGTGCCAATTAACTAAATATATTTGTTATGAAGAAAGCATTAATAGGCTCCTTAATTCTATTCTTGGTGGGATTTGTTTCTTTTGAAACATTGGCTCAAGAGGAAAAACTGACTTATAATGAACACTCAGTATATCCAATTCCTTTTGCAAATCAGATGTACAATCGGACGGTTTGGAGAAGAATGGATCTTAAGGAAAAGCAAAACCGGCCTTTCTTTTCAACGAGTAATGAGATCACAAGAATTATTATAGATGCTGTAAAAGATGGTCTCATTTATCCATATGAGGATGATTCGCTAAATAAAAGAATGTCAAAAGAACAATTTCTTGAGAATCTAAAACTTCCTACTGACGAGCCTGATGATTTTGGTTCAACAGATGCTGGATTTGGAGATGATTCTGGTGGATGGGGTGGTGACGCAGGATGGGGCGATGAAGAAAAGGCTGCTCCTACTGTACAGTATTATGATGCTACCCAGTTAAATATCCTTAGATTAAAAGAAGATATGATTTTTGATAAAGTTCGTTCAAGATTATATTGGGATATGCAGTCAATAGAAATGATCATTCCTGCAACTGAGGTTGCGACGGGTATTGAGAAATCAGTTGGTGTGTTTAGTTATAAAGACTTGGAGCAACTATTTCGAAGTATGCCAGACAAGGCGATTTGGTATAATCGTCAAAACTCTGCTCATCATCGAAATATGGCAGATGCTTTTTTATTGAGATTGTTTAGTGCTCGGGTAGTAAAAGTGTCTAATCCAAGAAATGATTGGATTCAGGATTTAGCACCAGACCAAAAATCGGCTCTATATTCTTCACAACAAGAAGAATACAAATTGATAGAGTATGAGCATAACCTTTGGGAATATTAGACTTTAAGATTTATAGAATAGAGTATAAGGCCACAGCGATGTGGCCTTTTTATTTTCATTTTTTAAATCGGTAATAAATTGAATCAACCGTAGGATATTCTTTTATAGACTCTTGAAACCAATCCTTGTGTGTTCCTTTGGGTATAAGAAATGAGTATTTTAATTCTGGAGAATTAACTATTCCTTGTGAATTGGCCATTAAAATTCATGCTGGAAATAATGAATTAGCACTAAAAGATTCCAAAAGAGTTCAATAAATCCAAGGTTAAAGTCTTTATGCTAAAACTTTGAACAATGATGGAAGAGAATACAAATAATTACAATTAGCTCAGTGAGACATGAAGTTATTTCTAACTATACGAATTATAAACTTATAAATAGTTCCAATCATATGTATTTCAGGAGGACTTTTTTTTAGATTTAATTAAGATGTTTAATTCACAAATTGCTTGATGCATTTCAAATCCATGAATAGAGTCATTAATATAAAGAGTGGAGTCTCAACGGTTTGGCTGCATTCCTTTTGCGGGTAGATCAAAAAAAAGGCTGGTTATTCGTATAACCAACCCCGTAGTTTTATTGTAAGCGTGTTCTTTATAACTGAATACCCATAAACGACATGAATGCAATTCCCATAAGTCCGGTGAGTAACATCGTGAGTCCTAGTCCTTTCAGACCATTTGGAACATCAGAATACTTAAGTTTTTCTCGTATTGCAGCAAGTGCTACAATTGCCAGCATCCAACCAATTCCTGATCCAAATCCAAAAACAGTAGCTTCAGCTAAAGTGTAATCTCTTTCGGCCATCCAAAGTGAGGCACCAAGTATCGCACAGTTTACTGCAATTAGTGGAAGAAAAATGCCCAAAGATCCATACAGTGCAGGTGAAAATTTCTCAATAATCATTTCTACCAATTGTACCATAGCCGCAATAACTGCAATGTACATGATAAAACTTAGGAACGTTAGATCTACTGTGGCCAGACTTGGACTGAAACGCGCAAGGGCACCTTCCTTCAATACATACTCTGTCAATAACCAGTTAGTAGGTACTGTTATAATTAAAACGAAAGTAACAGCCATCCCTAGTCCTATTGCCGTATTCACTTTTTTAGAAACCGCTAAATACGAGCACATGCCAAGGAAATAGGCAAATACCATGTTGTCTATAAAAATTGATTTTATTCCGAGGTTAAATAATTCCATCTTTTAAATGTTTAATGTTCTACGTATCCTGTTTTTGTTCGCTGTACCCAGATGATCAATCCAAGTATAAAAAATGCTCCGACTGGTGTTACCATAAGTCCGTTGGTTGGAAAGTGCTCAATTCCCATAGCTTCAAAAAGCGGCCAGCCAAATAATTTTCCAGAACCTAAAATTTCCCTGAAAAATGCTACAGCCATTAATATCCAGCTATATCCAAGACCATTTCCGAGTCCATCAAGTACTGAATCCCAGGGTTTGTTGGCCATTGCAAATGCTTCCAGACGTCCCATAACAATACAGTTGGTAATGATTAGGCCAACAAATACGGATAGTTCCTTATACATATCATATTGATAGGCTTTTAGTACTTCACTTACCAGAGTAACTAAAGTGGCAACCAGAGCCAGCTGAACAATAATACGGACCCTCCCAGGAATTAATGACCTCATCATAGAAATCAATAAATTTGAGAAAACAATAACTAAGGTTACTGATATAGCCATTGTTAGCGTAGGTTTCATCTGGGTAGTTACAGCAAGCGCTGAACATATCCCGAGAACCTGTACCGTTATTGGATTATCATCACTAAGTGGATCAATGACAAACTTTTTACGTCGTTTCGAAAAGACCGTTTCTGCGGGCTTCTTTTCAACTGCTTTTTCTATTGTTTGCGTACTCATATCTTGATAATTCTTTTCTTTAGTTTAGTAAGGCTACTTTTTGGGTAGCGTTATTTTTAGCCTTATTAATATATTCCTGATAATGTTGAAAATAACTTTCAAGCATTTCATTAACTCCTTTTCCGGTTAAGGTTGCTCCAGACAAACCATCAATATGGTGTTCATCTAAAGCAGATTCCGGATGGTTTTCACCTTTTAGCATCTTAATCGAAGCAAGGCTTCCATTTGAGTCAAAAACTTTTTTTCCAACATAGCGGTTACTGATTTCATTTGTAGTTATTCTGGCTCCTAGACCTGGAGTCTCAGTTTTATGATCAAATGAAGCTCCTTTAATGGTGTTCAAATCTGTTTCCAATGCAATAAATCCCCAGATTGGACCCCATAAACCTTTACCATAAATAGGAAAGATATAAGCCTCAATGGCGTCTTTATCTCCAGCTTTATGATACTTGAAAACCGGATACATTCTTTCTTCAGGGGCACTTTTGTAGTTTTTTGCTATATCTATATTTTCAGCAACTACAGCGATGCCTTTTTTATCGCTGGTTACTACATCACCATGAATATCTACAACAATGGATTCTATTGTTTCACCGTAAAGATCCAGTATTTCATTTCCTTTTTTCCCTTTAAGATCAGTTACGGCACTTAGAATTTTCTTCTTGGTGTCCAATTCTACTGATTTATCTTGCATTGGCTTCAATCCTTGATTGGCCAAAGAAAGCAATCCGCCAAGTATAATGGTTAATACAGCGGAAAAAACTATGATATATGTGTTAGACTGTTGCACGTTGAATCCTCCTTTGTTTGTTTCCTTTAACTACATAAAAATCTATAAGTGGCGCAAAGACGTTCATCAATAATATCGCCAACATAATACCTTCAGGATAAGCGGGATTAAACACCCGTATTAATATTGTAAGTACGCCAATCAGTAGACCATAAATCCATTTACCTTTTTCAGTTTGCGACGCAGTTACTGGATCGGTTGCCATGAAAACAGCACCAAACGCCAGGCCACCGATAACAAGGTGATAATGTGCGGGCATCAACATGAATTCATTTGCTCCGATTATGTTAAATAATAGGGCAGTTAAATATGCTCCACCGAATACACTTACAATTATTTTCCAGCTACCAACTCCAGTCAATATTAATATTGCTGCTCCAATCAAAACCATCAGTGTAGATGTTTCTCCGATAGATCCAGGGATAAATCCGAAAAATAAGTTTGAAAAACTAAAAAAGTCAGCACTCAGTACCGTATTTGAGTGGGCCAAGGCATCAACTACAGCACCTGCTTTATTAACAGAGGCCTCATTGGCAATGGCCAGCGAAGTACTTCCAGTATAACCATCAATGGGAGTTTTATCTCCAAGGTATGTCCATACGGTTCCAGAAATCTGCGAAGGATAGGCAAAATAAAGGAATGCTCTGGCTGTGAGCGCTACGTTGAATATGTTCATTCCAGTACCACCAAATACTTCTTTACCTATCAATACTGCAAAAACTGTAGCGATTGCAACCTGCCATAATGGAATTGTTGGAGGGAGAACCAATGGAATAAGCATCCCGGATACAAGAAATCCTTCATTCAAGGCATGCCCTTTTTTAATTCCAAATATGAACTCTACAGTTAACCCTGCTGCGTAAGAAACAATGACAATTGGCAGTACGACTACAAGCCCAATCCCAATTTGTTGCATCAGGCTCATTGTTTCACCAGTTGCCAATGCATGCTGGTATCCTACGTTCCAGATTCCAAAAATAAGGCATGGAAGCATGGCTATAATTACCGTCATCATCATTCTTTTAAGATCAACAGCATCCCGGATTTGAGCTCCTTTACCTGGAGTTACGTGATCTGGCACAAAGAATAGTGTTTCGAAGGTGATGAATAATGGCATCAATTTTTCCAATTTGCCACCTTTTTCGAACAACGGTTTATTTTTATCGAAAATATCTTTTATGAATTTCATGTGATATTAGCTATTTTTAATTAATGTCAATCCGTCCCTTAAAATCTTCTGCAAATTATTCTTTGATACATCAACGAATTCACAAAGAGCGATATCTTCTTCTATCATTTCATAGATTCCGAGACCTTCCATTTCATCATAATCTTCAGCGAGAATTGCTTTAATGAGATAAGTTGGGAGAATATCCATCGGTGTTACTTTTTCAAACATACCAGTCTGAACGAAAGCTCTGTGTTCACCCTTCAAATTGGTATCGATCACGTATTCCTTTTCTTTGCTGTTGAGGAAAGAGAGTAATCCGAATGCCTTATGAAAGCTTAGCTTGTTTATAGTTGGTAATATCCAACCTAAAAACTCACTTTGATTCCCTTCAGGTATTACCGTTACTTGATCATGGTAAAACCCTAAATATCCATCAGATTTTATTTTTTCACCAGTAAGTACATTTCCACTTATAAATCGTACCTCCTGTTCACTAACATTGTTATCGATGAATTTATTGATACAAGCACCAGTGAAGGTTTTATAATATTGTGGAGTTTTCACTTCTGAACCGGCCAGAGCAATTATCTTAGTAGCATCATATTTGCCTTCAAGAAATAATTTGCCGATTTGCACTACGCCATAAGCACTCACCGTCCAAACCAAATCACCCTTAGCAACTGGATCGATATGATGAATATGTACACCAACGTTTCCAGCAGGATGTTTCCCGCTGATAGTATTTATTTCAGCATTTTTAATGGCCGAAAACATTGAAACCTGTCCAGCATTTGAGTTAATACCAACATTAACTTTTCCTGAAGTAAGTTTTGTCAATACGTTTATTCCAGCCTGGAAAGAATTTTCATCACCCTTTAAAGTAAATGAAATATCTGCGGCAAGCGGATTGGTATCAAATGTTGAAACAAAAATGGACTTTGGTGTTTCTTCCGGATTTGCAACTACGCCATAAGGACGTTGTATAATATTGGGCCAAACACCGCTTTTAAGCATCAGATCCACAATTTCTTGTTTTTCTGTTTTTTGGATATCTGAAATCGAGAACTTTTTGTATTCTTCCGATACAATTTTCTCATCTGCGAGAATAATAATTTCCAGCAATTTCCTCTTCTCTCCTCTCTTGATTTCAATAATTTCCCCGCTAACTGGAGAACAGTACTTGACATCTTCCAACATTTTACAGAAGAGAAGAGGAGTTCCTGCTTTCACAGTATCACCTTCAGAAACCAGTACCTTAGGTCGCTGAATACCGACAAAATCTGTAGGTTTGAGAGCAAAAGTTTTGGGCTGGTCACATTCTGCTAGTTTCTTTTCCGCTTTTCCTGACAGGTTTATATCAAACCCCTTCTTAAGCTTTATTGTATGTGACATTCTAAGAATTGTATTTTAATCCTAATTTTTGAAAGGGCAAAAATAAGCAAATTTTAATTAATACATTGTTATAAGCACTCTTTTTGCAAGGGTTTTAGTAATTTTTAAAAATAAACCTATAAACAATTTTATTTAGAATTATAATGGATTCACAACTATATTGTTAATGCTTTTTGCAACATCTTCCATCAACCACATTGGTGTAGAGGTAGCACCACAAATCCCAATGGAATCTTCTTCCTTAAACCAATCTGGGTTGACCTCTGAACTATTTTCTATAAAATAACTTCTGGGATTATGATCTTTACAAACCTTGTATAATGCTTTGCCATTAGAGCTCTTTTTCCCACTTACAAAAAGTACAACATCATGCAATTCTGCAAAGGTTTTCATGCGTGGTTCTCTGTTGGAAACCTGCCTGCAAATGCTGTCGTGAGCTTCAAAAAATTCTGCTTCTTCTACTTTTGATTTGTCACCAAAGCGCGCTTCTATTTTTGATTTAATATTATAAAATCCGAGAGTACTTTTTGTTGTCTGACTAAATAGTGAAACCGGTCGGTTATAATCTATTTTATCAAGGTCTGCTTCGTCGGTAATTATTATAGCCTCATTATTGGTCTGTCCAGAAAGTCCTATAACTTCAGCATGACCTTTTTTTCCATAAATTACAACCTGGCCATTTTTTTCTTCCATTTTATCAAATGCATGCTTAACCCTGTTTTGTAATTTTAATACAACCGGACAAGATGCATCGATCAGTTCGATATTATTTTTTAGGGCTATTGCGTACGTTTCGGGGGGTTCACCATGAGCGCGGATTAAAACCTTACAATCATGCAAATTTTTAAGCTCCTCATGGTCAATGACGCGCAATCCTTTATTATAAAGTCGTTGCACTTCCATATCGTTATGTACAATGTCACCGAGACAATACAGTTCTTTAATTGGGCCTAATTCGTCCTCAGCCATTTGAATTGCAAACTCCACTCCAAAGCAATATCCTGAATTTTGGTCTATGTTAATTTTCATTTTATGCTATACCAATTTTTTCATGAATTAGATCAAGTATTTGATCGACTTGTTCGTCAAAGGTCAACTTACTGGTATCGATCACATGGGCATCATCGGCCTTTTTCAAGGGGCTATCATCGCGTGAAGAATCGATTTCATCCCTTTTCTTTAAATTATCAATTACGTCCTGAAGTTCAACTAGGGTTCCTTGCTCCTTAAGCTCTTTTTGTCTTCTGAATGCACGCACTTCCAATTCAGCAGTCATAAATATTTTAAGATCAGCATTTGGAAAAACAACAGTGCCAATATCTCTTCCATCCATCACTACACTATTTCCTTCACCTAAACGACGTTGCTGCTCTACAAGTTTTCTCCTAACCCTTGATATTTCACTCACAGGACTTACCAAATTCGACACTTCCATTTTCCGAATTTCTCTTTCAACATTTTTGCCATTGAGAAAAGTCTCATTTTTTCCAGATTCCATATTGTACTGAAAAGAAATGTCTATTTCTTTAAGTGCCTGTTCCACATCAAGGTCGTTTTTGAGGTCGATATGATTTTTGAGAAAAAAAAGAGTGACAGCACGGTACATGGCACCGGTATCAATATAAATAAATTTAAGTTTTCGGGCGAGTACTTTTGCTGTGGAACTTTTACCACAACCTGAGTTGCCATCTAAGGCGACAACAATCTTCTTCATAAATAGAAATTCAAAAATGAAATAGGATGCAAAAATAGGTATTGTTTCACTAAGAGTCATGGATTATCCATGAAAAGTATCTGATTATGCATGCTCAACAGTCTTTTGCCGGGCATGGAATTGGCCCTCTTTTAGGTTGACTCCGTTTCTGTATTTTGGAAGATGCACATGAGGTAGCAAATAGCACCACTAAGATGATTAATGAATGTAAAATAATTTTTCTCACTTTATTTCTGATTTGATGCAAATATAATTGACAATAAGCAAACTTAGTTTATAAATGATATCGTTAAATCATTAGGTATATTATATACCTTTGTCAATAAAATTATAGCAAGGATGAGTGAACATGAGTCAAAAGCAAAAAAAATAATAAAAGAAATTTCTGATAAAATTGATGAACTTCTGGAACAATCAGACATTTCGAAAGATGATGTTAAAAAGGAAATTCATGCCAGGATCGTGGAATTGAAAAAATCAAGAGACCAGGTTAATGAAGAATTTAAAAAAATAAGAGAGGATAACCACGAGACATTTGAAAAGGCTGAGAAACTTGCCAAAAACACCTTCAAAGAAGTCAAATCTGCTTTTTCTGATTTTTTCGGAAAGATTACTGATGAGAGTAAAAGTGAAGACACCAAAAAAGAAGAGAAAAAAGGCGAATGAATTATCTTTCTGTAGAGCAGCTTTCAAAAAGTTATAATGAGCAGCCACTTTTCAATGAACTTACTTTTGGTATTAGTCAGGGTCAAAAAGTTGCCTTAGTTGGTAAAAATGGTTGTGGGAAATCCACTTTACTAAAAATAATTGGAGGAATAGAAGCCCCTGATCGGGGCAAAGTTGTATTTAGAAAGGGGATTAAAGTAGGTTTTCTATCTCAAAACCCTGAATTCAGCAATCATAATACCATCAGGGATTACATTTTTAACCATGATAATGAACTGCTTTCTACGGTAAGTGCCTATGAGCAATTTTTCGAAAGCAGTAATCCTGATATGTCCAGTAAGCGATATCAGGATCTGGCCAATAAAATGGAAGCACTTTCCGCCTGGGATTTCGAATCGCAGGTCAAGCAGATTTTGGGAAAACTTGGCATCCATGATTTGGATCTTTTCGTTGATGAACTTTCCGGAGGACAGAAAAAAAGAGTTGCGCTTGCGGCTGTCCTTGTGGAAAAACCAGACTTTTTAATTTTAGACGAACCTACTAACCATCTGGATATAGAGGTAATCGAGTGGCTGGAAAAATATCTCTCTTCCCAGGCAATGTCGCTTTTATTGGTAACGCATGATCGATATTTTCTTGAGGGGGTGACCAATGAAATAATAGAATTGGAAGACCAGAAACTTTATACATATAAGGGCAATTACTCCTACTATTTGGAAAAAAAGTCTGAACGCAAATCACTGGAAGTTGCTGAAGTTACCAAAGCAAAAAACCTGCTGGTAAAAGAGCTGGATTGGTTGAGGAGAATGCCAAAAGCCAGGGGAACAAAAGCAAAATACAGAATTGATGCCGCCCACGATCTTATGGAAGTGGCTGGCAAAGATTTGCAGGTTGATTCGCTAACTTTAAAAATCAGCACAAAGCGTCAGGGTAAAAAAATTCTGGAACTCAACCATCTCAAGAAGTCTTATGACGGGAATACTTTTCTGAATAATTTCAGTTATATTTTTAAGCGCAAAGACCGGATAGGGATAGTAGGTAAAAACGGAATTGGAAAAACCACACTTTTAAATGCTATAACCGGAGCCATCAAATTGGATAGTGGCGAGGTGGTATTGGGTGAGACAACGCAATTTGGATATTATAAACAGGAAGAATTGTCTTGCGCACCGGGTACTAAAGTAATTGATATAGTAAGAGAAGTTGCAGAGGTTGTCAAACTTTCTGATGGTGCAACAATTACTGCGGCACAGTTTTTAAATCACTTTCTTTTTCCGCATTCGATGCACATGACACCAGTAGAAAAACTAAGTGGAGGAGAGAAAAGGCGATTACAATTATTACGGGTATTGATTGAAGCCCCAAATTTTTTGATACTGGATGAGCCCACCAATGATTTGGACATTCTCACCATGAATGTATTGGAAGATTACCTTTTCAATTTCGAAGGGACATTGATTGTCGTTTCACATGACAGGTATTTTATGGACAAACTCACCGAACATCTTTTTGTATTTAAGGGAATTGGAGAAATCGATGATTTTCCGGGTAACTATTCTGACTATAAAAATTATTTAGAGCAACAGGAAAAAGAGGCAAACGATAAAGCCAAAAAACCTAAGGATAAAAAAAATACTTTTTCCAAAACAGACCAAAAACGAAAGTTAAGCTTTATTGAAAAAAAAGAATTTGACTCGTTGGAACATGAGATTGCCGAACTGGAGTCCAGGAAAAAAAACCTGATTGACAAACTGAATACCGGTTCAAAAAATCATGAAGAATTGATGGATTGGTCAGCTCAAATAGAGCAGTTAAGTAATGAAATAGAAGAGAAGGAGTTCAGATGGCTCGAACTTTCCGAAATATGTTGAAATAGAATATTGAAAATATTTTTAAAACCAATAATAAACCAATTCTCATCTATTTATAACTTGCATTTTGAGTTAATATTTTGAATCATGACGAAAGTCATTTTATGGATTCTGTCTATTATCTACATTTGCACCACATTCTAGAATAAGCAATATATCTGATAAGTTCAGATTGGAAGAGGGGTCGGGATTTTCTATTTTTTTACATGTTTACCAGCGATTTATATCGTTTTGGATTGAAAATTCATTCTTTGTTGTATAAATAAAAATATACTATGATCACAAAAGCGCAATTAGAAAAATACGGAATAACAGGAGTAAATGAAATCGTTTACAATCCTACCTATGAACAACTTTTTGAAGAAGAAACAAAACCAAGTCTGCAAGGATTCGAAAAAGGACAATTGTCAGAATTAGATGCCGTCAACGTGATGACTGGCATATACACTGGCCGTTCACCTAAAGATAAATGGATCGTTAAGGATGATACTACTAAAGATACGTTTTGGTGGACATCAGAAAAATCTCCAAACGACAACAAACCAATCACACCGGAAGTATGGAAAGATCTTAAAAAATTAGTTGTTGATCAGCTATCCGGAAAACGACTTTTTGTAATAGACTCATATTGTGGAGCAAACGAAGACACAAGGTTGAAGGTACGATTTATCATGGAAGTGGCCTGGCAAGCCCACTTTGTGAAAAACATGTTTTTGAGACCAACAGCAGAAGAACTTAAAACTTTTGGAGAGCCTGATTTCGTAGTAATGAATGGTTCCAAAACAAGTGATAAGAATTTTAAAGAACACGGCACGAATTCTGAAACCTTCATCGCATTTAATCTTACTGAAAAAATGCAGGTTATCGGCGGAAGCTGGTATGGAGGTGAAATGAAGAAAGGAATGTTTGCCATGATGAATTATTACCTTCCATTGCGCGGCATGGCGGCAATGCACTGCTCAGCAAACGTAGGCAATGATGGAAAAA